>JBGQGR010000193.1:0-6295 GCA_041497495.1 Anaerolineae bacterium
CCATGAGAATGAGATCCGGCATCTCTGCCTGCGCACGCTCGACGGCTTCCTGGCCGTTACTGGCCTGCACCACTTCAAAGCCGCCAAACTTCAGGCTGAAAGTTACCAGATCACGTATGTCGCGCTCGTCTTCTGCAATTAGAATTTTGGTCATAGTCGTTTATCCTCAAACAAGCCCGCTTGCCTCTATCACAATGGTCCTGCTCAACCGAGCTAACTTGCTCGGTTACGATGCTACCGATTCAGACAGATCGCCTTTAACGAGATCGGTGATCTCGGCCAGGAGATCGTCAACCGCAAAGGGTTTGGTCTTGAAACGCGCCGCGCCGAGTGACATGACTTTGTTATGCTTCAGTTCATCGTCAGTCAAGCTGCCGGTAATCACCATCACCGGAATGTCCGCCGTGTCTTCAGAACTCTTCAACTTTTGCAGCACTTCATAACCGTCCATGCCCGGCAGTTTCAAATCCAGCAAAATGAGATCCGGCAGTTCCTGGCGAGCCAGCACTAACGCGCGCTTACCGCTGGAGGTTAAAACCACTGTAAAGCCATGCGCCTCCAAAGCGGCCCGCAGCAGATCACGCGTATCCCGATCATCGTCAACCACCAACACTTTGCCTTTGCCCTGCAGAATACGATTGATCGACGCGACCAACCGGGACGGATCGATCGGCTTGGTGAGATAATCGACCGCACCCAGACGGAAGCCTTCATGCTGATCCGGCATGACCGAAACAATGACAATCGGAATATTGGCCGTCGCCGTATTGGTCTTGAGTTCTTGCAGCACTTCAAAGCCGTCTCGATCGGGCAAATAAATATCGAGCGTGATCAAATCCGGCCGATCGGTTTGAGCTTGCTCCAGCGCGTCTTCGGCGCGGTTGGCAATCCGCACATCGTAACCCACCTTAGTCAAATGTCGATTGATCAACTCGGCGATGTCACGATCATCTTCGACGACCAGAACACGTCGCCCGCTGCCGTTTGAGCGCGCCACCCGATCGATCTGGCGCACCAAGGGCATGAGCTCAACACGTTCAGCCGGTTCGACCACCGCCCTCTTCAAAGTAAATGAGAAGGTGGTGCCTTTATCGGGCTCACTCTCCAGCCAGATGCGGCCTTCATGCATCTCGACCAGTGATTTCACGATCGCTAGACCTAAACCGGTGCCAGGAAATTCCTGCACGACGGGATCATCGGCCCGGAAAAATCGATCGAACACTTTCATTTGACTTTCCAGTAGGATGCCAATACCGGTATCCGCCACATCGATCTGGATGAAGTCAGCGACGGGTCGCGCCCGCACCGTGATCGATCCGCCGGCTGGCGTGTATTGATACGCGTTGCTGACCAAGTTGGTCAAAATCTGAATCACCCGATCCCGATCGCCATAGACATCCGGCAATTCGCCTTCAGGCACATCCGTAATCAGTTGAACGCCCTTTTCTTCAATCTTGCCGCGCAGCTCCGCCAAAGATTGCTCGACGATTCCTTCAACCGAGAGCACCTTGAAGTCTAATTTCACGCGGCCACTCTCAATACGGCTGATGTCCAGCAAGTCATTCACCAATACGGACAATCGATCTGCGTTTGACTTGATAACGCTCAAGAAACGGTGCTGATTTTCATTGACCACGCCGGCCGCGCCTAACAGCAGGAGATCGGCGTAACCTTTGATACTGGTCATTGGCGTGCGCAGCTCATGGCTCACCGTCGAAACAAACTCGGTCTTGGTCCGATCGGCTTCCACCTCGCGGGTGATGTCTCGGAAAACCGACACCGAACCGAGATACTCATCGCCTAAGGTCACCGGCGCCAGCGTCACATTCACAAAGCGATCCTCCGGCGCAAACTCCATGCGCTGCGACAATACGGGCGATCTGCGGCGCGCCTCGATCGATGCCAACCATTCGCGCACCTTCGCCACAAATTGCGGGCCAGCCGCAGAATATAAGCCCAGCATATCTTCGATCGGGCGCGCCATCACCTGATCGCGCGTGACATCCAAGATACGCTCAGCCGCCGCATTGAACAAGATCACCACACCGCTCGCGTCCGTCACCAACACACCATCGGTCACGGATTCCAGAATAGCCTGGCTCTTGGAACCTTCGACTTGCTGCGCGCGCAACATGCCACCCAACAATTCAGCTTGTTCGCGAATGTAGCGATAGAGCTCGGCATTGTTAATGGCCGTTGCCACCTGCGTGGCCGCTGCAGCTACCAAACGCAAATGGGATTCGGTAAAATAATCGGGCTGCGGATGCAGCAACAACATGGCGCCCAACACATCCTCACCAATAATCAAGGGCGCGGCCAGTGCGGATCGGAACTCGCGATCGGACTCGCGGCGTTCTGCCCAGCGGCGATCTTGCTGGATATCGGCTGCAATCACCGGTTGCCGGTTCACCACCGACCAACCAGCCAACCCTTCGCCCTTTCGGAAGGCAGTCGGCTTGCCGCCTAGCGGCAGCGGCTCTTCATCGCCTAACACGGCGCGAAGGGTCAAGGTGTCATTCTGTGGATCGACCAGCATGATCGATCCATAGGGCGCGGCGACCGCAGCCACCACCAATTCCAAGGCTCGATTAAGAACCCGATCGAGATCCAGGCTGGCGGATAGTTCTGATGTAATCCGAAAGAGCATCTCCACCCGATCGCGCTCAGTGGTCAATTGGGCATTGGCACGTCCGAGCTCGCGCGTGCGTTCTTCGACGCGGCCTTCCAATTCTTGAGTGAACTTGACCACCTGATCATACAAGCGCGCGTTACTCATAGCGATCGCGCCTTGATTGACCAGCGTCTCCATTAGCTGAATTTCACTATCGGTCAATACACGATCGAAGCGGCCGTCGCCCACACGCACCAGACCCAACACCTCACTGCGCGCCACAATCGGCACTTCCAGCAGCCACAATAAGCCGGCCTGCTGCATGCGTTCTTTCAAGGATGGATCGAGTTCAGGATCATTCAGACGCAGGTTCAAGCTGCGTCGATCTTGCAGGAATTGTGCCACCTTCAAATAATCAAGCGGCGCGAAGGCATGCGTCGCCAATTCGGATTGCTTCAAGCCTTCCGGCGTCGAGTAGCGCGTATGCACCGTTGTGAGTTTGTCGCTAACGCGATCCCATTCTTGAATGACTACCATTTGAGCATTCGTCGCGCGCAGTAATTGACTGCTTACCGTTTCCAGTACTTGGTTGTAATTCAAGGTCGACGAGATGGCTTGACCGGCCTCATAGAGCAACGATTGCTCCCGCAAACGCCGCTGTGTCTCTTCGTATAACCGCGCATTCTCGATCGCCACGGCCGCCTGATCGGCCAATGTCGACAACACCACCAAGTCCGTGTTACTAAAACCGTTCACCACCGTCTTCTCGACCGCCAATACGCCGATCACTTGCGCGGCCACGAGTAATGGCACAAGCAACATTGATTTCACATCGGCCGTGACCGGCACTGGCACAAAGCGATCTTCCTGCTCCACGTCCGGCACAATCAAGCCGCGCTGTTCGGCGACCACGGAGCCTACCAGCCCTTCGCCGCTGGCGAATCGCAACGAGCCGGCTTGCTTCACATTAAAGCCAATCGCTTTGCGCGGCGCATACTTGCCATCCAGCGGGTCGCGCAGGAAGATGGTGGCGCGCGGTGCCTGCATCAACTCTACCGATGCATCCAACACTGTCGTCAGCAGTGAGTCCAGATCCAGCTGCGAACTGATCGAGCGGCCCACTTCATTGAACAACGTCAGGTTAGCCAGTCGCTGCTCCAGATCGGCATACAGCTGCGCATTCTCAACGGCAATAGCCGCTTGAATGGCGAACAATTCCAACGCTTCAATTGCTGCCCGATCGGGGATGCGGTTATTGACCGGCTGATCCACCGACAACAAACCCAGCACTCGATCGCCGGAGCCGCGTAAAGGCGTTAAGAGCACATCGTCGCCGTGCCAATAACCGGGCTGCCGTTTATCGGGGCGGTCCGCTCCAGGCGCCAAGTAAGTTTCAAGCGCGGCCGTGACTTCGCCGTTTTCCATCGGGATATAATAGCTTTGACTAATGCGGAATCGGTCTTGAAGGACATCCGCAAATAAACTCCACGGCTGCGCCAAACGGTGCAGCTGATCCAGATCCGACAAGGGAACACCCGCCGCCGCCGCGACATGCATCTGCAGGGGTTCACCTTCCACCAAGTTCAGCAGCACAACATTGAAACCGACCGTTTCCTGAATGGCGTGAACCACATCGTCCAGGATTTGCTCGAGCGGTTGATCGGTGCGGAACGCCTGGCCGATCTGAAACAGATTGGTCAACTGCTCGGCGCGGGTGCGCAGCAGATCGCTGCGCGACATCTGCTCTTCCAGCCGCTGCGCATTGCCGATCGCGATGGCCGCGTGCGAAGCCAACGCTTCCAGAAATTCCTGATGATCCGGCGTGAACGCATTGAGCTGTGAACTTTCCAAGTTCAGCACGCCCACCACAGATTGCGCGTAACGGATCGGCACTACAATTTCCGACCGGGTATCTGGCCTAACTCTCACATAATTTGGATCCTGACTGACGTCATTCACAATAATCGGCTGGCCGTCGGCTGCAGCCCGGCCAATCAAGCCCGTACCCAGCGGGGTGCGAATTGACTGAACGCGCTGCGCTTCGTCGCGCTGGAACCCGCGCGAAGCACGGACTTCCAGCGAATTATTGTCCGCGCCGATCAAGCTGACAATGCCGTATTGCGCGCCTGTCACTCGCGCCGCTTCGTCCAAGACCAGCGAGAAGATGTGATTCTGATCCAGCGTAGAATTCAACTCTTGCGTGATCGCCGACAGCGCGGTCAGCTCTTCCACGCGCTGGCCCAACCGCACATCGGTCAACTGATACAGCCGTGCATTCTCCAACGCCACACCGGCCGAGTTGGCAATGGCTTGCAGCAAGTTCACATCATTCTGATCGTATGCAAATCGATCGTGAAAATGCTGCACGGAGATCATGCCGACGAGCCGCTCGCCGACGATCATCGGCACGCCCATCCATGCAACGGCAGGCTGTCCAGAGGCGATAACGCGCACCTGCAGGCCCAAACGTGCCACGTCTGCCTTGAGATCGCCGCGCAGCAGCAGCGCTTTACGCTGATGACAGACAAAGAAGGTCAGCGTATTTTCACCACGCCGCTTGTTGTCTTGAGCCAGAAGCGTCAAGATACCCTCTTCGTAAATGCGCGCAAACGTTATCTCATCCAACGGCTCGTCGTAATAAGCCACATAGAGCGTGCGCGCATCCATGACCCGGTTGGTTTGCTGATACAGAATATCCAAAATTTGATCTTCATTGAGCGCAGCCGACATCGCCCGTCCGATCTCGCTCAAGTAACTCAGCTGCTCAATACGGCGCTGCGCTTCTTGATACAAGCGCGTATTTTCAATGGCATTTGCCAACATCGTCATCACAGTTGATAGCCGGCGCTCATCGTCAAGCGTGAATGGCACGTTATCAAGCTTGACGATATAGACTTCGCCAATCGCCTGATCGTGTGTCACCAAGGGTCCAATCAGCAGCGCGTGCGCTTGAAAGTGCTGGAGCAGCGGCCGATACGTCGGTGCTATTCGCCGATCGGTCAGCGCGTCATCGAACCGCCGAACCTGGCGCGTGGCAAATGCGCTACGATGGAACGATGGACGGGTTGTGTCGATTCGGAACTCACGTATCAGATCGGCTAGATCGCCGTACGCGGTAGACATCAATGGCTCCAGGAATTTGGTGTCAGCGTTATACAACATCACCAGACCCAATTGAGCTTCCAATAACGTGCAGATTTCAGCCATCATGCTCTGCAGTAATTCAGCCGGCGACAGGCCCGAAGCCGCCACGGCTGAGATGCGGAACAAACTGGCTGACTCATCGGCGCGATGGCGCGCTTCTTCAAATAACAAGGCATTTTGAATCGCGACTGCGGCCTGACCCGCAATGGTTCGAACCGTTTCCAGATTGGCCGGCGTGAATGCGCCAGGCATGTACGCGGCTAATTCCAGCGTGCCGACCAATGTATCACCAGAGATCAAGGGGACGCCGCAATGCGATCGGATGGGGAACTCCTGCCGATCGATCACCGGTATCACATCGCTTTGGGTGATATCGTCGATCAGCAACGGCTCCCGGTTGCGAGCCAACCAGCCGGTGAGACCTTCATCGAGTTGATAGACGCCGCCGGCCGTGCGGCTGTACGCGGCATATTTTGGATCGGCGCCGCGACCGTGTGTGCGCATCACGCCTGCGGTTGCATCCCATAAATTGATCTCGGC
>JBGQGR010000194.1:0-6290 GCA_041497495.1 Anaerolineae bacterium
ATTGGTTCATCTCTCACCACCAGACGCGATCCGCCGTTGTGCTGGGCCTCAGCATCTGGCTGAAATTAACGCCGATTTTTCTATTGGCGCCGATTGCCAAATTCTTATGGCGGCAGTGGCGCGGTATCGTACGCTATGTCCTCATCATCGCCATCATCGGCCTGGTAATCTTTGCGCCCTTCATCGCTGCAGGCGGCGGCGAATGGATCACAGCCTCATTTAGATCCACATTCGCGCGCGCGTCATGGTCGACGCCGTGGGCGATCATCGACGGCAATTGGGGCGTAGGCGATGTCGGCGATTTGCCCGCGCATCTTCAACTCGATCAAGCGGCTGTCGTTCAAGGCAACCCGCCGGTCATTCCAGCGATCGTGATCCTGAGCGGCTTCGCGATCATCTACCTGTGGTTCTTCTCCCGCCCGATCGTTCAACGCGGCCCCAAAGAATTTGTCTGGTTCTCGACGATCACGCTGATGATCTTCTTACTATGGTCCAAAGGCTGGAGCCCGCATTGGGCCACGGTGATCATCCCCTTTCTATTACTTTCATTTCCCGATCGCCGCGGCTTAGGGCTCACATTGCTACTCACCGGCATTGTCTTCATAGAGTGGCCGCTATCTGATGCACTAGGCTCACATACCTTATTAGCAATATCGATCGTTAGTCGAACCTTATTATTTATTGCTATCGCTGCAATGAGCGCCCACCAGCTATACCGGTCGCCGATTGCCGATCAAGCAACCCAGCTGAGCTCGCTCACTAAAGATGTTGTTCCATAACCTCTAATGGAGCATCAGCGCCGACTCGCTTCGCCGGATCCCCACGTCCATTTAGCATTTAAGCGAGGGAGTACCAGCGCGGACAGTATATAGAAAGCGAGAGCAAAGAGATATAGGCTGCGGATACCCAACACGAGGGAAGCATACTCGAAGATACCCCCTAACACTGCCCCGACGAGATTCGAGCCAAGTGCGATTTCGATCGAGTCTGTCTGGCTAAATGTAATCGCAAAGATCATTCCTGCAAAGAAGAGCGGTATCACTTGCGCAAGACTGGCTAACACAATTCGCTCCACCAACGGCAGCCCCAAGAAGCTGCTCACCGGCACAAAAAAGTCAAATAACAGTGAAGCGGCTAACAATAGATAAAATAGTCGGGGATCCGTCAGACGAAGACGCTCAACGATCAGATTCGCGATCACGATCATGGTCAAAATTGCCGCGATAACGGCGGCATTAACAATCCACGTTGAGCCGAATAGAAGCGCCATCTCAGTAATGCTCTTAGTCTCTAATAGAAAAAAAGCCGCGCCCATGAAGAAGAAGTGCGCATTAAACTGGCGGAAATCCGGCAATGCCCGCCGAGTCATCAGCAGTCCTAAAATGATCACGCCCGCTAATCCAATCAAATAAGTCGTTGGCACAGCTGGCTGTTGCAAATAGAGATAGGGCCAATCGTCGGTGACAGGATTGAGATCATCTCGATAACGATAATCGGGACGCGGAATGACAAGTGGGTTATGGATCAACTGATTTGGCAAAGGATCGCGCGCGATCAGAAACAAGATGTCGTCGCTGGGAAACGCATATACTTGCGGCGAATGGCCGAAGACATCGGTGAGTGTTCGATACAGACGCAGGCCTACCCATTCGTTCTGAGGCGGCACGCCAAATGACAAGGCCAATAAGCCGTTATCTTTGAGTAAGTTGCGCGCCTCCGCCAAACTCTGTTCAGTGTAGACAAAATTATCAAGCCGCACACTACTTGCCGTGCCAAACAGTGTATGTGAATCCAACAGGCCGAAGACGATCAAATCGTACTGGGCCTGATCCCGCCGGAAAAATGATCGGGCATCTTCATTCACCTCGGTGACGCGAGCCGCGTCCGCATAGGGTTTCTCGGGGTGCAGCTCTTCCCCGATCTGCAAGATCACCGGATCGATTTCAACTGCAATCACATGCTTTGCCCCTGCGCGTAGAGCACCAGCAACATCGTTGCCAGTACCAGCCCCAACGATCAACACTGCATCCAATCCCGGCGCAGCCGCATACGGTGTGTCGTATTCTGCCAACATCGAATTGAAATGATCCGGCGCAGCTGGATAGTTGGCCGCCACAAAACTTGGCGCGAGGTTCCACAAGCGTTGATGCCAGGCTTGATTGACCGACAACTCATAGCCTAATTGCACCTGCGGATTGGATGGAGCATATTTAGCTGTGATGTCGATCCGATAATAGGGCGACCATAGCGTACGATCGGCTCCGGTCGGCCAAACCAGTGTCGTAACAACTGGCACAGCAGCGAGTACTCCATAGACAATCTGTCGACGCATATTACTGCGCGGCAAGAAATACAAGCCTGCCACGCCTGCCAACAGAAACCACACTGGCGGTGGCCATCCCCAGAAAGAGATGAGTGTATAAAGCCCAATTCCGGCCAGGCCACCGATGACGTTAAGCGTGTAACCGGGTAGCGGCCGGAAAGCAGCGAACTTGCGAGCTGTGAGATCGCCCAGCGGCACAAACAAAATAGTAATCAAAACGAAGAGTGTCAATAAAATAGTATAGAAGGCAACGTCGAGCAAAGTGCTCACCAGCGGGTTTTGTACATCGATGACTCCCGCCCAAATGAACTCTTGCGCATTCGTGCGATTGAGTAGAATGATCTGACTGAGTGGCGTACGGCCTAAGACCAATACCAAAACAACAATGCCAGCCATAAGTGGAAAATAAAATCGCTCAAATGATGTTGAAGCAGGTCGTCGCCGTCGCAGCGCAAAGCCCAAACCTAAACCTAAGAAGGCCGCAATCAATGCGAAGTTTTTGTAAAAAGCAAAAACGCGCAGCTCTGAGGCCACCCATCGAATAAAAACCAGTTCAATGAATAAGCCTAGCGCACTTACGAGTAGAAGATCGTAGACATCACGTCGACGGTTCATAAGGTTAACCTCCTCGATCCCGAAATGGATTTTAACATAGTCCTATTCAATACCAAATGCTTCGATCGATTCTACGACTAGGGGATACTGTCAATTATCTGCCGGGCAATCCCGCCGTGGCTTGTAACGCTAAGCGTCTTTGCGATTATCTTCTGGTTGATCTTCCGCTGCCCGCTTCAAGCATATGACTCACAAAGATTCATACTCCCTCCAACACAAAAAGAGCCGGGGCTTCAACAGCCCCGGCTCTTCATCTTTTCACATCGGATCAAAACGATCCTATTTCAGTTTCAAAACCTGACCCACATAGATAATGTAATCCGGCGGCTGGATCACCGGATTCAACGCAGCGATGTCTGACCAGTGCAGACCCAGCGCCTTGGCGATCGCTCGCAGCGAGTCACCTTGCTTTACGACATATTCATTCGGACCGATGTATGGGGATGAGGTATTCGTCCCGGTCGTAACCTTAGTGGAAGTAACCACCTTCGGCGATGTGATCGTCGACGTCGTCACGACTGTCCGGGTAACGCCCGTGGTAGAGGTGACGATCTTGGTCGTCGTCACGATCTTCGTCGTCGTAGGCTTGGCAGGCGTGCGATTCACAATCGGCGCTGCTGTGCCGACCACATACAAACTGGCCGCATCGACGTACACATCATTGTGCTGCTGGGCATAGAACGGCTGCGATCGTGTCCAGACCGATACGATGCTATTCTTCGCCACCGCTTCGATCGTGAACTGTGAGAACTGATCGAAGCTTTCCTGCACCGGCGACCAAATGATGTTCGGACTCCACGGATTGTTGCCGCCGAACGGATCGATGCCGACCTTCATGCCCATCGTCGGTTGACCTTCCGAATGGAATGAATTATTAGAAGCGCTCGACCAGGCTTCCATATAGACGCTAAAGCGGACTCGTTGACCGGGCTTTACGCCACCTACTACTTGATAGAGACCCGCTTCATGAATGGTATAGAAAGTGAAATACTTTTGGGAGTTATCGCCTTCGATGCGGCGCGATGGGCCGGTATCTTGCGGGCCACCCGCCGTGTCACGGAATTCAGGGTTGTGCCACGGCACGCACCTGTCGGGTGTACTGCCTTTGCCGAAATCGCAGTATGACGGATAGTTATTAAAATAATTCGGATCGGAAAAATCATTGCTGGGGGCGCGCCACCACGCCGACCAACCATACGGCACCTGAGCGGTTGCCCACAAATTCAACTGCGATGGATTGTAGTTCTTAGGGTCGCACGGCACAGCGATCCACGGCGCTTGACCCATTTGTGAACACTGCTGATTGTAATGGCCTTCCAGGCCGGGGTTCGTCAACAAATTCGGGCCAATAACCGGCGCTGGATTCGCATTCACCGGCGGATCCGCATTGATCGATTTGGCACTGACGGACAATGCCAGCGTCAATAAGGCTGCCGCCGAGATGAGTAGAACCGGAACAAATTTCTTCAACATTTTCCTTCTCCAGTGTGACATGAAACTTGCGACAGACTTTGTCGCAAGTACGCTTTGACGGCGAGCATTATACCTGAGCCATCTAGTGTGTCAAGGCAATGTTTACCCGTACATAAAGATTTCTTTATCGACACGTGCTATGCTGCATCAGTTTGGGCGATCGACATCCGATGAGCCGGAGGAAATCAAGCGTATGACGATATAAGCTGCAATCAGCGCGCCGATCAAAATTCCGATCGCCACCCAGAACGGATTGCTCCCGCGCGTCCCGACGACTAACACAGGGATGCGCGTAGGTGTCGGCGAAGGTATCGCCGTTGGTACGCGAGTGGCTGTCGCCGTCGGTAAAGCTGTCGGCGTCGGCGTGATCGTCGGGCGTAGTGTGGCCGTTGGGATCGGCGTGCGCGTCGGCGTGGGCACAGCCGTCTCGGTCGGAGTTGCAGTCGGCCCGGTATCTGTGATCGACACGGGAGCGATCGGCGTGATCGCTGCATTGATCTCGATCAAGCTGGCTTCATCGATATACACATCATTGTGCTGCACGGCCAGCGCCGGTCGCGCGTACGTAAAGACCGTCACGTGATCCGCTAAGGCCGTGGACTCGATCGAGAAAACCGAGAACTGATCGAAGCTGTCTTGCGGTGCGGACCACATCACAGCGGCGCTAAACGGATTGCTGCCACCCGCCGGATCGATCCCCACGCGCAGGTTCATTGAAGCTTGCCCGCTGGAGATCGACGGATCGTTTTCAGAACTTGACCACGCTTCCATATTCACACTGAAGCGCAGCGTCGTGCCGGGCGTCAAGCCGCTGACCGTTTGAAACAAGCCCGCTTCATACACCGCCGAGAACGAAGAAAGTTTTTGCGAATTGTCGCCGCCCACGCGTCGATCCGGCCCGCGGCTCTGCGGAGCATTGGCCGTGTCGAGAAAATCCGGCGCGTGCCACGGCACACAGTTGCTCGGCGTCGTGGATTTGTCCGGGCAGTAAGCCGGATAAGAATTGAAGTAATTCGGATCCGTTTGATCCGCATTCGGCGATCGCCACCACGCCGACCAACCGCCCGGCACTTGAATCTTCGTCCATAAAATTGTGGTGTTGGGATCGATGTGCGCCGGATCGCACGGCACGACATTCCACGGATTGTCACCCAAGCGCGTACACTGCGGATGATAGCTGCCCTCCAGGCCGCCGTTGATCAATCGATTTAATTCATCGGCCTGCGCTACGCTTCGCGCCGATCGAGCCAGCAGCCCGATCGAGATCACCATCACCAACCCGCCTAATCTTGAAATGCGACGCATAGCCTGTGCCTCGATCACGATTATAGATCAAATCAACTCGATCGACATTTGGTTTGATTACAAAGATCATCAGGCTCATAGCGGATCGGGCTCACACGCCCGAATCACGGTGGCGTGGGGGCCACCCTTGCTGATATGTTTTGCTTGCACATTTGCCAAAGCCGTATGAGTCGCGTATCATGTCTCGCATGAAATCCATTTTTGCGATCGGCTCTGCGGCGATCGACATCAAAACGCGGTTGAGTCGATCGCCTCTCGCCACCACCGATGTGCCGGGCTCGATCACGATCAAGCCCGGCGGCGTCACGCGCAACATCGCAGAAAATTTGGCGCGGCTGAATGTGCCGATCGTTTTTCACGGCATCTTAGGCAACGATCCGCAAGCCCGCTTGTTGATCGAACTATCGCGTGCGGCGGGCCTTGAAGTTCAGCCCATTCCCCGATCAGATCCCCAGCCCGACGATCTCTCGCGGCATAAACTGAGATCGAATCTGCCCACGGCAACTTTGAATGTTGTGATCGCGCCGGATGGACGACAGATCGCCGGCGCATTTGACGGTGATCTTCTCAACGC
>JBGQGR010000195.1:0-6282 GCA_041497495.1 Anaerolineae bacterium
ATGCAAGGCGCAATTGTGATGATGCAGATCAGCGGCAGCACCGATATTAGTGGACTGCACAAAGAACTGCACGCTGTTGAGAACGTCAAAGAAGTTTATCTCCTGGCGGGGCCGACCGATGCGCTGTGCCACGTCGAAGCCGCGGATGTCGATGCGCTGGTGAATACCGTGATGAAGATTCGCGGCATGAAAGGCGTAGCCGATACGGATACGCGGTTTATCTTGCCACTTCATTAGAGAGCAGGAATTTGTGAAGTGCAACTCGGGGCGATCGAATTTCGATCGCCCCGAGTTTGTTTTGCCAAGCGTCAGCCTTACAATAATTCTGCGAACTCGTCAACGCTCAGATCGGCTTGCCTGATAATCGCACGCAAAGTGCCGCTGTCCAATTCTTTATGGTCAGGCACAACGTCTTGGGCGAAAGGGCTATCACGGCGCAGGATCATGTGACTTCCCTCTTGTCGTTTCAAGTAGAAGCCGACTTTCCCCAGCGCTTTGAAGCACTCCCGCCCTGAGATCCTCGGCAATTTACTCATACGGCGACCATCAACGTATCAAAGTGCTCTTCAGGGACGGGCAAGCCATCTTCTTCAAGGGCCGCAATATATCCTTTGATTGCCTCTTTGATATTGGTGATCGCCTCTTCTTTTGTTTGGCCTTGACTAATGCAACCCGGCAGACTGGGACACTCGGCCACCCAATAGCCATCTTCGCCGGAATAAATCATGACTTGTCGCATGACCGCACCTCCAGTTCTAGAACTGTCATGGTCTCTTCCATCGGTTGTTACTCCTTCACCGATCTGCTTGAGAGAGATTATACATCAAGTCAGAAGCGGGAAACGGTTTTGCGGAACATAGTTCGGCGGAGATTATGGCTTGAGGCGATCGAAGTTTGATCGCCCCAATTGCTTACTGCACCATTCCGAACTTTTTATTGTGCGCCGTCATCTTGATGAAGTATCGCAAACGCTTCTGAAATTCGATCGGGCGTTTGCGCGCGCCATCGATCCAGCCGACGCGGATGTGTTGATACGATTTCGGGAACTTCTTGAAGTTTCGCCAGACGATCGGATCGGCTTTCAGTGCTTCGAGGATATCGTCTGGTAATTTGAAATCTTTGAGCTGCTGGGCGTGGGATGACTTCGCCGGACTTTTATCAAGATGCTGGCGGATACTCTCCAGTCCGAAGCGCGTCATCTTCTTGGCTTTGATCAGCCGCCGCCCGCGCTCTTTGTTCATCTCAGACAGTGCGCTATTCTTTTGACGCGGGCTGAAGCGTTGAGCGTAACAATTCTGATCGATGGGCTTGAGGATGCTGTCGATCCAGCCGTAGCACAGTGCTTCTTCAACGGCATCGTTGTAAGGGATACGTGGCTGGCCGCTGGCCTTGCGATAATAGACCAGCCAAATCTCCGAAGCCGATCGATGGTTCTTCACCAGCCAGGCTCGCCATTGCTTTCGGTTGGTGACGTACAACGTTGTGCTGATCTTCATCGCGTCGCGTCTCTTCAAATTATTGCCAGGGCACTTGCGGCGATCGATAGAAATTAACGCCCAAGTTAGTCAAGCGCGGACCGTGAGCGGCCAGCCGGACTTTGTATTCATCCCAATCTCGGCTGGCCGCTGACCAGCCGATCTCGGCGATCGACAACATGCGCGGGAAGGCCATGAACTCAATGTCTTTGATCGTCGTCAATGTCTCCGACCACAGCGGCGCTTCCACACCCAAGATGTCGCTGTCGGTCACACCATCGATCAGGGTAGTGGGCACCCAAGTGTAAGAGTCCCGCACTTCGATATAAGCAGCCCAATTTTGTCCCAGCGGCGTTGACGGATCGTATTTCATGTCCAAGTATGATTTGGTCGCCGGGGACATGATCACTTTCGCGCCCTGCTGCACAGCCTGTCGAACCAGATCGCTATTCCAGTGCTGTGCGATCGATGTCGTGAGCAGCTGCGTTGAAGCGATCTCTTCCCAGCCGATCATTTGTTTGCCGTGCGTTTGCACGATCGCTTGTACCCGCTCGATGAATTTCTGATAGTCTTCAGGCGCGGTGGCTTTGGCCTCATCGCCGCCGATGTGAATGTAAGGACCGGGCGTCATCGCCGCCAACTCTGTGATCACATCATCCAGGAATTGATAAGTTACCTCTTTGTCAGTACACACAGAACTGAAACCGACCTCGGTGCCGGTATACAACTGCGGCGCGGTTCCGTCGCAGTTCAGTTCGGCATAGGACGCGAGTGCCGCATTGGTATGCCCCGGCAGATCGATTTCAGGAATCACCAGCATGTAGCGGCTTTGCGCGTAAGCCACAATCTCCGCGTAATCGGCCTGCGTATAATAGCCGCCGGCGCCGCCGCCCACTTCGGTGCTGCCGCCAAGCGTGGCCAGCTTCGGCCAGGCGTTGATCATGATACGCCAACCTTGATCGTCGGTCAGATGTAAGTGCAGTCGGTTGATTTTGGTGTACGCCAGCAGATCGATGTAGCGCTTGACATCGTCGACGCTGAAAAAGTGCCGGGCGACATCGAGCATTGCGCCGCGCCACACAAAGCGCGGATAGTCTGTGATCGTTCCGGTTGGAACAGTCCACGGACCCGCCTGGATCGCCGCACGCTCGATCGAGGCGGGCAGCAACTGCCGCAGAGTTTGTATTCCGCGAAAGAGTCCCGCCGGACGATACGCGCTCAATTTGATCGAATCAGTCGTAATCGTTAATTCATAACCCTCTTCACCCAGCGTTGGATCGCCAGTGACAGTTGTGAGCAAGATATTCCCGTTTGCCAATGGGCCTGATGCTGTTGAGACTTGCAGGCCGTAGCCTGTGGCTGGCTTGAATGCATCCGCCAGATATTGACCGATCTGCGTGACTTCAGCCGAGTTCGGATCGATAGCGATCTGGGTGCTGGCCGTTAACATGAATGTGCCGCCGGTTGATTTTATTGAGACGGGCTTGGGAATTAGATTATCCATAGTCGTGATTGACCTCGGTGCTTGAGTTGGCTCAGGTTGTTGGGTAGGTGTTGAGGGCGCGATCGGCGTGGCAGTGATCGTCGGTGCTGGTGTCGGCGTTTCGTTCGGCTGTGGCGCTTGGCAAGCGATCAAAATCAGCAGGCACAGCAACAGCGTGGCGAGCTGCCCGGCCTGATTGCGTTGCAAATGTTCTGGCGGCGGCATACATTTTCCTTTGCATGGATGGCTTCCACTTTGAGCTGACAGTTCTCAAATGTTACATTTGATCGCGGATCGATCTAGAAATCTACCCAAGTGCCGATGCCCGATCGTTGCGCTTGCCGATAGGTGTATTCGGCCGCAGCTAAATCCTCGATCGCGAGTCCCAGCGATTTAAAGAGCGTGATCTCATCGATCGACGATCGGCCCGGCTTCGATCCGATCAGCACTTCGCCGATCTCCGCGCGGATATGATCCGGCCCGATCGCGCCGTCGCGCATCGCAAACAAATAATCGCCGGATTCATTCAACGTCGATTCACGTCGATCGACAAACAAACTCGACGCGGCCATCATCGCGGAATCGACTTCGCGCGCGTGCGGCAAACTCGCGCCGACGACGTTGAGATGCGCGCCGGATGAAATCCATTCGCGCTTCAAGATCGGTTCGCTTGATGAAGTGGCAGTCACAATCAAGTCTGCATGATCGACGGCTTCCTCCACAGATTTTACTGCCTCGACGGGAAATGGATAAAGCAGCCTCATTTCAGACACGAAGCGTTGAGCGTGGTCGAACGATCGGCTGACCACACGCACGCGCCGGATAGATCGAACGCACGCTATCGCCGCCAGATGCGATCGGGCTTGCACACCGGAACCGATGATCGCTACATCGCCCGCAGCTTCACGCGCGAGTAATCGAGTTGCCACGCCCGACACGGCCCCCGTGCGGATCGCCGTAATCGCCGAAGCGTTCATCAAGGCCAGCGGCTCGCCGGTTTCGCCGCTGATCAATAAGACCGCACCTTGATGCGAATCTTTGCCGATGGCCGGGTTGCCGTTGAACACGCCGATGATTTTGATGCCAAATGCAGCTCGATCGCCGGACATATACGCGGGCATTAGACCGAGCAAGCCTTTGGCATCGGTCGGACGAACAACCATGCGCAGCGGCAGATGGACTCGACCTTGCGCGAGTGCAGTCAATGCTTCGACCATCACCTCGATACAATTTCGCATCGGCAGCAGTTGCTCAACTTCTGATTGATTGAGGATCAAAATTTTCATCGTGACTCGCCTCGATCAAAAACCATCAGATACTTTTCGATACTATGCTCTCGAACCGCGTCTTCGCGGTTCGGCTCGCACGCGAGGACGCGGGCTTAGAGCAAGCTTTAGAATTTGGATCAATGTTTTCAGGATAACTCGCGTCGATCAAATTCTTTCAAATACTTTTCGCGGTTAGCCGATCGCGCAATCTTGCCGCTGGTGGTTTTGATCACCCAATCGCGTTCGCGCACCAAACACACATCGGCTAAGGCGATGTTCAACACTTGCATCACTTGTTGGCGCAGTGTTCGTTCGATCATTTGTAAATCTTGTGGATCGATCTTGGGACGCAGTTCGCACACCATTACCACACTTTCGGTGCCTTGTGTGTCATCCATCACGCCGAAGGCCACATTGCGTCCCGGCGCAAGTCCAGCGATTTTGTTCGCAATTTCTTCCACGTCTTCGGGATAAATATTTTTGCCGTAAGTGATGATCACATCTTTCTGTCGGCCGCACACATACAACTGCCCGTCAGCCAGGTAACCCATATCGCCCGAATAAAACCAGCCGTCTCGAATGATCTGCGCGGTTTTCTCCGGCGCGTTGAAATATTCTTTCAACATCCATTCAGCGTGCAGCCGGATGTGACCGACAGATCGATCGGGCAACGGTTGATCGTGCTCATCGACGATTTCAACTTGAACACCTGCGATTGGTGAGCCGCAGCTGACGATCGACATCGCATTCAAAGATCGATCTGGCGTGGGCACCGACTGCCGATTGATCTGCAACTCCAATCGGTCGATCCAGTCGATCGCAGGCGGGCCAACGATCGGTGTGGCCGTGCAGCCGCCGATGATCTCCGTCATGCCATAAACCGTGCTATAGGCTCTCTCCGAAAAGCCGAACGGCTTGAATTTCTCCGCGAACATTTGCAAACTATCGGCGCGCACGGTCTCGGCGGTGCTGCGCAGCACACGCCAGTGATGCAGATCGATACCTTGCATATCTTCAGCGCTGATACTGCGCACACAATGATTGAACGCGAAGTTCGGCATCCAGCACCATGTGCCGCGATGCTGATGGATTGCGCGGAACAAAGTGATCGGCTTGAAGATCCAATTGATCGGCGAGAGCATCACTACGGGCAAGTTCTCATACGCGGGCATGAGCAATTCGGTGATGAGTCCTAGATCGTGAAAGAAGGGCAACCAGCCGACGATTACATCATCTGCTTTGGGTGGCAGCCAGCCCGTAATATTTTCGAGGCTGTCTAAAAACGCGCGATGCGAATGCGCGATGCCTTTCTGCGCGCCCGTCGTGCCGCTGCTGTGCTGCAAGATCGCCAGCTCATCGCCCGATAATTCTTGCGGTGGAAAATCGGATTCGATCGTACTGTGCGCCAGCCGATCGACGCCGATCGCCTGACTGTCGATGGCGGGCAGCAAAGAATTGAGATCGTTCGCAAATTGATCGGCGGTGACGACGAAACGCGACTGGCAGTAAGCCGCAAAGTTTTTGATGCGCTCCAGATAAATCTGTCGGTCGAGTTTGATCGGTGGGTACGGAAAAACCGCAGGGATGGCGCCTAAATAAAGCGTTGCCCAAAACGCGTAGACTAATTCCATTTGATGCCGCAAGGCGAGAACGACGATGTCGCCCTGGTGAACGCCGATCGATCGAAGCGAATGGGCATATTGTTTGACGCGATCAAGCAATTGTCCAGCCGTGATCGTTTGTTGCGTTTCATCTTCGGCGTAGAAAATGATCGCCGTGCACCCAGGATCGATGTGAGCATTGTGGACGATTGGATCGATCAACGAACGGTAGGGGCTGGGCATGGTGGTTAGACTTGGGTCACTTCAAAGACATGCCGCGCGGATCGAGTTCTTCCCGCAGCAAACGCAACTCTTCAGCGGTCGGCGGCTCAGTTGTTTTTAGATCGTTCGCCACTTTCAACGGCCAGCCGGTGTTGTTGATCGCTTGCTCGACGGTTGCGCCGGCATGCAACGCGGTCAAGACTAATTCGCCGGAATTTTGGTCGGGTATAAGG
>JBGQGR010000196.1:0-6246 GCA_041497495.1 Anaerolineae bacterium
CAACCTGCAGCTTGCATCTAGCCTCTTCACTGCGCCAACTGCGCAAATACCGCAATGCGCTGCGTATCCACTAAATAGGGATAACACGAGATCAGCGTGACCGTTGGATCGCTTGTCGGCTGCATTACTTCGACCTGCGTCGGCCGAATGATGCGCTGCGCCGTGACGACATACCGATAACGCTGATTGCCTGAATACACAATCACGTCATCGCCGGGCTGCAATTGATCCAAGTGTCTGAAAATTTCGCCGAAGATGTCATCATGCGCGGACAAAACCAAGTTGCCACGCTCGCCCGGATTGGCCGTGGCCGGATGATGCCCAACGCCTTTCTTCAACTGGTCCCAATCATCGCCTTCCACTACCTGCGCATCGATGTTGATCGCCGGAATTTGAATGCGCGTTGGCTGGCCGGGGCCGGGCGTCGGGATCGGCATCGGCGTGATCGATTGCACGTAGTCTCTCAAATGCGCGGGAACTTCATCCAGCAGATTGGGAGCCGCGCCGCCGGGCGCCGTCGGCGGACGGTGTCCCGACGGCAAGACGACTGCGGCGATCAACGGCGTGGGGATCGGCGTTGGATTGTTATTCACGATCGGTTGATTCGTGGCGATACGCGATTGTTCCGTGGCAATGATCACCGCGATCAAACCGATCACCGCGCCGATCTCAATCAGCAGCAAGAATCGATCGCGCCACGTCTTCACACGCGATCGACTGGGCTTCAAGCGCAATCGCCAGCGTGAACTTCTTTCGTCTACCACCTCCCCCGATCGATAATAGCTGCTCGACGGTTTGAGCGATTCGCCAGTCGATCGATCGGGTTGCGCGGGTTCGTCTTTGAGATCGGCTAAATCGATCACGCGGCCTTCGCCGCGCAAGCGCTGCAGTCGAGCTTCGCGCGCTTCGTGTTTGCGAATCGCCAGAATTTCTTCCAGTTCTTCGATTGAAAGTTCATCGACCGATCGGCGATCAGGCATAACGAATGCTCAATGCACAATTCTCAATGCATAATTCATAATGCTCAATTCTGCACTATGCACTAAGCATTATGCATTTCTTTTTACTCCCACAGCAAACACTTCGCGCTCAAAGAACCAGCGGAACGGAATCCATTCAAAGGCGATATGACGTGCTGCTCGAAACAAAATGTTCTCGTGCCGATTCTGCGGCGGACTATTCAACCACACTTTCACTTGATGAAAGCCGGCGCGGCGCAAGTAGCGACGTATACTGCGAATGTCCTGCTCGTTCACATGCACTTCAACGTTCGCTTCGACGTTGAGCGCGCGCGGATTCGATGGATATTTTTTACCCTGCAAGCGGCGAATGAAGCGTACGAACGGATACGCGTATCGATCGTACCAGCGATTGGGCGCGGTATGCACCACGATCAGGCCGCCCGGCTTCAACACGCGATCGATGTCGCTCAATGAGGCATTCAATTCCCATGGAAACAAATGCTCGACTACATCGAACATCAACGCGCGATCGAACGTGTTGTCGGGATACGGCAAGCGTTTCGCATCGGTGCGGTAGACGCCGATCGGTGCCGCTTCATCCTGCGTCGCTTCGCGGCTGAGTTTCACCGCGACTTCGGCGTAATCGATGCCGTAAGCCCGCGCGCCGAGTTTGGTGACGTGCCGCAAGATTTCGCCGCGCCCGCAGCCCACATCGAGTACCTGCATGCCGGGCTTCACTTCAGCGTAAGCAAAGGCTTCGGTCAAGCGGCGCGATAATCGCTCACCCTGCGATTCGATAAATTCTTCGTAGCCTTCGCACGCATTCAGAAAATATTCTTCGGTATACAGCGTCGAAGGCAGTGAAGGTTTCTGGGGTTCGGAATTCAATGAGAAGTCTCCGGTTATTTGGTTAAGGCTTGCGAGAAATCGGTAAGCGAGCAATACGGATACGTCGCAGGTCAACAACGCAGATCGAAGATTGGATTGTCTCAATTGAAATTTCTTTTAAGACTCTTTCAAGTAACGATCGCATTTCTTCATCCGAATAGTTACCACCACGAAACAAAACGATTCCGGGTCCTGCCTCAGAACTCAAAGCCAACAATCGGGGAAAATCTAAATCAGCGGTGATGATGACCTGATCTTCACGGCGCGCAATATCTAATAGTTCAGTATCCAGCGCGTGATCTTGCCCAATTTGATGCGCGTGAATACCTTCGTGTCCATGAGCACGAAGAATATCTAAAAGCGATGGAGAAACCGGCATATCAAGCAGAAACTTCATGCGGCAAACTCGACTACTTGATCATCCGCTAGCATCGCAGCATAGTTCAATGCTTCTTGAATATCGGCTCTTTCCAAATAAGGATAGGCGTTCAAGATCGATTCGGATGTTTCGCCAGAGGCCAACAAACCTAACAGGCGAGACACAGGAAAGCGCAAACCCCGAATGCACGGTTTGCCGCCAAAGACTTCTGGATCAATAGTAATTCTTTGGAAAATCATGTGAACCTCCTATCAATCAACTTGATACGATTATACCAAGATCGATCACTCTCAAGCCACGCGGCGCTTGACAACGATCCGCCAGATCGATTTAAGTTCGTCGGCGCGCATAACGCTCATCGCGGCGATGTAGATGGTCACGCCAATAATGGCCGCGCCGACAACACCGATCGCTTCACGAGATACTGAAGATTCACCAACGGTATTCGTAATTGATGTGATCGCTAACCAGACCGCTATGCCCATTGCGATCGAACCGACGACCGCTTTGACCACCAAGCGGCCCAAGCCAAAACCATACAAGCCGCCCATTCTGCGACGCACCAGCCACAACATGATCAACGCGTGGCTCGTCCATTGGATCGAGTTGGCGATGGCCAAGTCGGTAACTTGCAGCGGACGATTGCTAATGATCGATGGCGCGAGTGCGGCGATCAAGTAAATGAAGACGTTGCAGATCAAGCCGACGAGCGCGGGTGTCAAAGTATCTTTCCGCGCGTAAAACGCAAAGACCAAAGGCTGATCGAGTCCGGCGAAGATCAGGCCGATAAGATACAGACACAACATGATCGACACGGCTTGCGTATCAAAGGCAGTGAACGCGCCATGCTGAAAGAGCAGCTGCACGATGTGCGGCGCGAGCACAGCCAGGCCAATCGTCGACGGAATGATCAACACTAAAACGAGCCGCAGGCCTTGCGCCAGCGTCAACTTAAAGTCGCTTGATGAATTTTCAGCCGCATGGCGTGATAAAGAGGGCAGGATGGCAATCGAAACCGCCGAGACGATCAGGCCGAGCGGGAATTGGATCAAACGCGTGGGGTAATCCATCCAGGCGATGCCTGAAGCGCCGGTCCGCGAGGCAAGGTTCAAGCTGATCAAGATCGCTACTTGCCCAATGATCACGCCGCCCGCTACCGGCATGTATAAGCGGATCATCTGCCGCAAGATCGGATCGCGCAGATCGAACTTCCAGCGGATCGATGCACCGCGCAGCGCGGGCACCTGGACGATCACCTGCATGATCGATCCGACCAACAAGCCCAAGGCCATCGCCGCGATGCCGAATCGGTCGGCGAGAATGATCGATACGACGATCATCGAGGCATTGTACAGCGGCGCAGCAAAGGCCGGATAAGCAAAGCGTTTGAGCGCATACAACAATCCGGCTAAGACACCGGATAGGCTCAGAAACAATACTGCCGGAATGGTGATGCGTAACAGTTCGGTCGTCGTTCGCAGTAGGGACTCGTCGAAGCCGCCGGCCATCAAGCGGGCAACTTGAGGCGCGAGCAACTCAATCGCCAGGATCGCGATCGAGAGAAAGACAATCGCCACGGAGAAGATCAGACTGAGCAAGCGCCACAGTTCGGATCGATCTTTTTTGGCGGCGACTTCGCTGAAGATCGGCACTAAAGCGGAGTTCACCAATCCGCCGACAAGCAGATCGTACAACTGCGATGGCAAAATCGCGGCGACGTTGTAGGCGCTGACCGCGCCCGACGCACCAAACAAATGGCTCTTCACTGTTTCGCGCGCGAGGCCCAAGATGCTGCTCAACACATTGCCGAGCGACACAATGCCCGCTGCGCGCGCGATGCCGCCACCGACAGCGTCTCGATCGACTTCCGATAATTTTTCCGGCTCGAAGGTGATCGCATCGCGCGAAGCGTCGGTCGCAGGAATGAGAATCGGATCAGATGGAGAATCCATAGCGACGCGATTGTACCCCACATTTCGGAATCCATTGCGTGAATTTTTAATCTGCCGTCTATTGACAACGACTGTCTATTCTTATATGCTATTGGCCTATTTCAAAATCTCAAGGGGAGGTCTAGCATGGCAGCGATGTTCAAGAACGTGAATGTGGTCTATCACTATGTGACCGATTGGGAACGCGGCAAAAAGTTTTGGGGCGATTTGCTGGAGTGGCCTGTCGCTTACGAAAGTGATGAAGCCGGCTGGATGGAGTGGGGCATGGATAACATGACCCATGTGGCGATCAACAAATGGGACGAGCCCGGCCCCGCCCCGATTGGCCGCGGCGGCACGCTAACGTTGACCGTCGCGGATGTCTACAAGACCGTCGAGGCGTTGAAGAAGCGTGGCATCAAGGTCGATGAAGTGTTGAAAATTCCGAATATTGTGCTGATCGGCACAGCATATGATCCGGAAGGCAACCGCATCCAGTTTGTGCAGGAAGGTCCGCCGCCAGCGTAATTTCGATCCACGAATTGACACGAATCATTTTGTTGGGGCGAGCCGTGTGCTCGCCCTTTTTGTTTTTCACCGGAGTAGGGCAACCACGAGGGTTGCCCTACAGTAGTTTGACGATCGATCGATCGAGTGTTAAGATTCTCCGCGCAGTCATTCTCCGCAAACAATCCAATCGAATAAAGAGGCAGCTAAGATGAGCAACCCGATCGATGCAACGGTACAAACGATCCACCAGCGCGTGAAAGATCAACATGACGCCATTGTGCAATTCATGCGCGACATTTGCGGCATCCCGTCGATGGACTCGCAGCTCGGCGCGGTCGGCGAACGGATCGGCGCGGAAATGAAGAAGCTGGACTTCGACGAAGTCCGCTTCGACAAGATGGGCAACATCTTGGGACGCATCGGCCGCGGACCGACGAAGATCGTCTACGACTCGCATATCGACACCGTCGGCATCGGCGATCGATCGACGTGGGAGTGGGAGCCGTTTGAAGGCAAAGTCGAAGATGGAAATTTGTTTGCGCGCGGTTCGTGCGATGAAAAAGGCAGCACGCCCGGCATGATCTATGGCTTGGCACTTGCACGCGATCTCGGTCTACTCGATGGGTTTACCGCTTACTATTTCGGCAACATGGAAGAATGGTGCGACGGCATCGCGCCCAATTCCTTTGTGGAAGTCGATCCCAAGGTGCGGCCTGATTTCGTCGTCATTGGCGAACCGACCAAGATGCGGATTTATCGCGGGCACAAAGGCCGCATCGAGTTGAAGATCACGGCGGATGGCCGATCGGCGCACGCAGCGTCTCACCAACTGGGTGACAACGCGGTCTACAAGATGATGAACATCATCTCCGCCATCCGCGAACTCGATCGGCGTCTGCCCAGCGATCCGTTTCTCGGCAAGGCGACGATTGCGGTGACGGATGTGCAGGCACGCACGGCGTCATTGAATGCGGTGCCTGATCAATTCACCATCTACCTCGATCGCCGGATTATCTTCGGCGAAACGAAGGAGTTTCTGTTGTCTCAAATCCAAGGGTTGATCCCCGATTACCTGCGCGACGAGATTCACGTCGAGCAATTGTTTTACGATACGCCGAGTTATACCGGTTTTGTTTTCCCGGTGGATAAATACTATCCAGCCTGGTCGCTCGCCGAGGAGCATCCGCTGGTCCAAGCCGGACAACATACGATCGAAGCGCTGTGGGGTGAAACGCGGCCAACCGGCAAGTGGAATTTTTCGACCAACGGCACGTATTGGGCCGGCAAGGCCAACATTCCTGCGATCGGGTTTGGGCCGGGCGAAGAAGAATGGGCGCATATGACCAACGAGCATATCCGTTTAGCCGATGTGGTGCATGCCGCCGAATGGTATGCGCTGTTCCCGTTATTGCTAAAAGGAAAATAGATCAGATCAATATCGCTGTAACCCGATCGGGGTCGATTGCCTCTCGCGCCGAGCAAATTGCTCGGCGCGATTTGTTTTATGTTCAATCGATCGGCGACTATTTGAATAAACGCATAAAAGCGAAATGCCGCTATAATCATAGTCGAGATC
>JBGQGR010000197.1:0-6209 GCA_041497495.1 Anaerolineae bacterium
CAGGGCGGCGGCCTGTTCAATGCGAGCAATTCGACGAGCAACCTCACCAACGTCACCATCAGCGCGAACACGGCCATCACGGGCGGAGGTGCTTTCAATGAGGCGGGCTTTATCAGCCCTGCCATTATCACGCTGACGAATGTTACGCTTAAGGACAACAGGGGTACCGATGGCGGCGGTGTGTATAACGCCAACGACCCGCACAATTTTGTCTTCCTCAAGAATACCATCATCGCTGACAGTCCGAGCGGTGGCAATTGCAAAGGCAGGGCGTTCACCACATCCAAATACAGTTTATCGAGCGACGGCACATGCGCCTTGGCTGGCGTCAGCAACTTGAACAGCACACCCGCGCAGTTGAACCTGCTGGCGAGCAACGGCGGCCCTACTAAAACGCATTTACCAAAACCCGTCAGCGCTGCGGTGGATGGGGTGAGCGGCAGTGACTGCCCATCCTCCGACCAGCGCGGTTTCGCGCGGCCACAAGGCGTGAGTTGTGACATTGGCGCGGTGGAGCGTCAGCCGTCCGACCCGGCGTTGTCACCGTTATTGTATCTGCCGATCATCGCGCGATAAGCGCCGCGATCGATCAAGGGGTGAATGCCGGAGTCGATATTGATCTCGATGGTCATGCGCGCCCATTCGGCAGCGGCTTCGACATCGGAGCATATGAATCCACATTGAGATTTATATATTGGCCATTGGCTTTGAAGAATTTCTAATGGACCAGACAGACCTGCGAGGTTTTGAAACGATGTGCGACGCACTTCGATAAGTGCGTCGCACATTTTATTTTACGGACTCGGCGCATCGATCGACGGCGCAGAATTGAAATTGCTGAAGATCGAAAGCATGTGATGGCCGGGGCCATCCATCGCCAACTTTATGAGGCGTGAAGTCGTTGGATCGATCCACACTTGCCATGAAAAATTGCCGTAATCAAAACTAACGACCGCGGCTTTTACGCCATTGATGTCCTCGTTCGGTTGTATCTGCGCATTCGCCGCGACGGTGCTGTAAGAAAAGTTCGGCCAGTTGAACGGGACTGCGCGTTCATTCTTGAGCCACGTGCCATCCGGTTTCTGTTGATAGTTCAGCGTGCCAATCTCGATCGAGGTGGCGCCATTCTGGATTGTATAGCGCAAGCGATCGGGGGCGGCATAATCGAAGCGGACGATCAATTCATGACCGGCATCATCCTTGATATCTTGATCTTCAGCGAGCGAAGTCAGCGCGTTCATCGATCGATCCATGCGGCCCAACAGATCGAGCGCGTCCGGATCGTTGCGTCTGGCCGCGGGCGTGGCGGTCGCTGTATTACTGACAACGACATTCGGTGCGATGAACGAATCGGGCGTGAAGGGCTGCAACACCGAGGCTGGCGTTGAGCTCGTTGAGGTAACTGGGCCGGTCGCTTCGTTGCGCAAGCGCCGCACGTAATTCACCAAGTTCCACGTATCATCATCTGATAGTTTACCTTTGAAGAGCGGCATCGGCGAATCGCCACCGAAACCGTTTTGAATCCAGTAAAAAATATCGCCATCGGTGTGAATGTCCAGATGGCCGTTGCCAAAATCCGGCGGACGAATTTTAGGAGCAGCTGTGGCCGGGCCGTTGCCACGTCCAGCATCGCCGTGGCATGCCGCGCAGTTTTGCGTAAACAATTGATTGCCGATCGATAAACTCTGCTCGTCGGGTATAAAGGGATTGGTCAGCGTCAAACCCGGCGTGGCTTCGCGCAGAAATGTAGCGATGGAGCTAACCCCGATCGGGATGGCGATCACTGCCGGGATCAAGAGCATAGCTTGAGTCCAGCGTTTGCTAGTCGCATTGAAAGTGATCACGAGCCAGAGCAAGCCCATCAACACGGCCAACACTCCGCCGAAGATCAAACCGTAGATCGACAGCCAATGCGTGATGTCATCGAGAAATGTTGTTTGATCGGCAGCGGTGATCAAACCGTCCGCGCCGATGCGCACCCGATAAGCCGCGAACACATCGGGCGCATCAGTGCGCCGCGCGGCCACTTCGATCTGCCACAACCCACTCAGCGAGAGATAAGCGCCGGAAGCAGCAAACGAACCGTCGGGCTGCGGGGCGGCATCGGCTTTAGTGGTGCCGAGGCCGCGCGTCAAATAAGTGAAGCGGAATGAAACGCTCTGCGCATTACTGATCGCTTGGCCGTTCTGCGCTAACTGCACTTTGAAAGTCGTCTGACCCGATCGGGCCGGATCGATCGTCAACGCCGCAGCGATCGATTCAACGGATTGCGTCAATTGCAAGGCACCGGCCGTTACACTCGGCTGCGGATCTTTCGAGCGCGGCAGATCAGTGAGCACACCGGCCATCACTAGCACACTCAGGCCAACGAGCGCTTCAAGTGTGATCACTCGTCGGGCGCGCCGCTGCAGCGATCGGGCGGCAGACTCATCCGTCGCCTCTACCGCTCGATCCAGCTGCGGCTTGGTCACCATCAAATTGAAGCCGCCCAACAACATCGCAATCCCGGCCAGAAAAACTTTAATCAACAACGCTTGGCCGTAAACAGTGTTGAGCAGCGCCGGCCAATCGCCGACATTCAAGAAACTCATATACGTGCCGGTGATCAACAACAAGCCGACGCCGAACGC
Organism: Anaerolineae bacterium; assembly: GCA_041497495.1. Taxonomy (GTDB): domain Bacteria; phylum Chloroflexota; class Anaerolineae; order Fen-1058; family Fen-1058; genus JBGQGR01. Next base: position 2,631 of record JBGQGR010000197.1, read on the forward strand.
GCCCGCGATGGAAAAATCGACGACGACTTTCAGCCACAGCCACGCGCGATCTTCGGCGTTAAGTTCTTTGACGACCTGCGGCACGATCAAGGCCAGCTGCACCAGCGCGCCGATCCACAATGATGTGCCGATCAAATGCAGCCAATCGGCAGCGAATGGCAAAATTGGCGGCGTCGAAACGGAGGCGCTGTGACTGGTGAGTGTGGTGAGGAATAACAATTGCAAGCCAAGCCAACCGACGATCAGATTGAGCCAGATCGATCCGCGATCGCGGCGGCCGACGGCGGCAATATCTTCGGACAGCACACCTAACGCGATCAAGGTGGCCGCCCGACCGATCCACACGCGCCCAACGCGCGTCGAGAGCCACGCGGCGCCGACCAGTTGCGATTGCGCCGCCAACGTCAACACTGCGCCGATCGCATTGATACCCAAGATGACAAAGACCACCCGCCGCGTCAACTTGATCGCGCGATCATCGACATCATCGTCGAGTCCAGCAGCTTTCAATGCGGGCCGCCAGATCAGCCAGCGAAAGATCAACACGCCAACCAGCGCCGTTTGTCCAATGAAGGTCAATGCGCGCGCGGCCATATCAAGCGGCGAGGTCGTTGCGCCGCTGCTCGATTCACTGCCAACCGCAGTATTGATCGGCTTGCCGACGGAAAACACAAACGCACCGGAAGTGATGTGCCCGTCAGCCGAACTCAACACGCGCCACGACACAATGTAAGTGCCCTGGCGTTGATCAGTCAACGTGACGCTCACTTGAGTGGGATCGCTGCTGAAGACCGTGGTGTCGCCCGCATCGACGGTCGATCCGTCTTCAAACAAGACGGTGATCTGAGAGAAGGCCGGTTCGGCCGGTTCGCTGAACCACAGCGTGACTTTCGATGGCGCAGTATCAAGCGTGGAGTTCTCGGCCGGATCGGAACGGATTAATTCGGCATGTGCAACGGCGATGCCGGTAATGATCAGCGAGGCAATGATAGCAATGAATAACGAAAATTTAAGGGGACGGCGCATGTTTGTATTGTACGTCAATGTAGAAGAATGATGAGATGGGAAATATAATTACACTCTGGTAGGCGAGCAACATTGATCTAATTCACGGACTCCAATCAACGGTCCCCGTCGCGTTGTTCGATAACTGCCTGAGGCCGGTGCCATCCGCTTCCATGATCGATAGACCATTCGCACTGACAAAGACCACATAGCGGCCATCCAGCGAGAAATCGCCGTACATGCCGGTGTCGGCGATATTCGTCAGTTGTTCGGGCTTGCCGCCCGCGACGGGCACCCGCCACCATTCGGATGGCACGCTGTGCGCTTCGGCCACTTGCACGTCCATCAGTTGATCGAACCATGAAAGCTGCGAAACGGTCGGTTGGCCGACCGCGCTGAACATCAGCGATTTGCTGTCCGGCGAGAAGAGCGGCGCATCGACCGCGAAGAAATCTCCGGCGGGCAGCGCCAATTTCGGATTGCTGCCATCAAGATTCGAGATATATAAATCGTTTGCATTCGCCTGCGGATTAAATGACACATAGGCCAGCTTCGATCCATCGGGCGACAGGCGCGGCCAGAAAGCTTGATCCACAATCGGCTGAGTCTGACCATCAGGATAAGTGGCGCGTTCCAAGATATATTTGTAAGTCACATATTTTTGGTGGCTGGTCGTATCCTGCACTTCGTGCGCGTAATAAATGTACTTGCCATCCATCGACCAGACGGGCGTCGAGTAAGATTCTTGATCAGCCAGGCGCTTGAGAAAAAGTTTCGGTTCGGCGGAACCATCAACCGGCAGCACGTATAAGGTGGCATAACCCACCTGCGCCGTATCAGTTGTGGAAGGCGAAAAGGCCATAACGATCTGTTTATCATCCGGCGAGACGGATGCGCCGGTAATCCAGGCGTTGCCGCCCGCGCTAAACAATTTGGTCAATTGACCTGTTGCCAGATCAAGCCTCACTAATGTGCTCACACCTCGACCGTAAACCAAGTGGCCGCTTAGCTTTAAGTCAGCAGGGATCGATATCGGCTCAAGCGTTATCGCTACATTCGCGGCGCTAGTCGGTGTCGGTGCGGGCGGCGTGTTCGTCACCAGAATGTAGCCCTGGTTGTTATCGCTGTTGCCCGATACTTTGATCGAGCACGCGGCTAACAACATGACGCCGATCAGCAAAACAATTTTCTTCTTCATATTTACAACCCTTATCAACCTTGATTTATTTCGGTGCGAGCGTCCGAATGAAGTTGACCAAATTCCAGCGATCATCATCGGTGAGCTTATCACGAAAGGCCGGCATGACAGAATTCGGAAAACCGTTGGTGATCCACTCGAACAACTGCCCATCGGTGTGAACGCCCGGCACAGCATGCAGCGTCAGATCAGCCGGACGCGGATTCAACGTCAACCCGATCGGCCCATCGCCCTTACCGGTCGGACCGTGGCACGGCACACACTTTTGTTGATAGATGACTTGACCGGCCGCGATCGAGTCAGCGTTCGGCGGGATGGGATTCACTTGATTGTTCTGCGCCGCCGGCCGTAGGTTCAAAACGATCACGCCGATCAATACTAACGCCAGCGCGGGCGCTACCTCGATCGCGATCATTTTCTTCAGCGGCAGCTGCAGCCGCCTGAAAGCAAAAGTGTACGCCAGCGCAGTGATGAACAACAATACACCATTGATCCGATTCCACACAAAACCGGATGAAGCCGTCGCGCTTAGATCGAAATTGAAATTAGCAAAGGCATCGAACTTGTCCGCACGTCGGACGACCACCTGCACTTGCCAAGTATCCGGCAGACTGAGATACGCGCCTTTATTCGAATACAGTCCGTTGTCTTGACCACTTAATTGCGATTGGCTCGGCGCAATATTGGCCCTCGCCGGCGTGAAGCGCAGCTGCGCCGATTTCACGTCATCGATCGGCTGGCCATTCGAGGTGAGTGTCACGGCAAATGTATTGATGCCGACGCGGCCGGGCGTGATGTTCAGCGCAATATCGAGATCATCGGCCTGTGTTTCAGCCGCCAACTGCGGCGGCGTCGAGGCGATGCGCGCGGGCGGCAGCGAGGTGAACACGCTGACACTGAGTAGCAGCACCGCACCGACGGTGACTTCGCTCGTGACGATCCGGCGAAAACGATCGGCCAACGGCGAATTGGTATTTGATTCGGCGGCACGCTTCATTCTCGGGGTAATGATGAGCAAGTTGACGGCGCCGATCATGATCATCGGTGCAATGATCGCTACTTTGACGATCAAGGCTTGACCATACACGGTGTTGAATAACGCCTCGATCGATCCGACGCGCAGGATGGCGGAATACAAGCCGGTCAACGCTAAAGTCGCAACGCTGATCAAAGCCAATTTCGAGAAACGCGGGATCAACTGTGCGGTCAAGCGGGTGCGGTACGCTTCGCGCCGATCGAGTTGGCGTGTGGCCCACAGGCCGGTGACAAAATGGATCAATCCGCCAATCCAGATCGATGCGGCCAAGAGATGTAGCCAATCAGCCAAGACCGGCAATGTAGGCTGCGGCTCCGATGCGGCATGGCGGCCAAGACTG
>JBGQGR010000198.1:0-6205 GCA_041497495.1 Anaerolineae bacterium
GTAAATTTCTCGCGGATTTTTTCGTAGCCGGTTTTCTCCAACTCGATCGCGACTTCCACCCCGCCGGACAATACCACACGGCCTTCGAACATGATGCTCACGCGCTGCGGTTTGATATATTCGAGCAGGCGATGATAGTGAGTAATCACCAGCGCGCCCATGCTGGGGCCGAGCAATTTGTTCACACCCTCAGCTACAATCTTGAGCGCATCAATATCCAGACCCGAATCGGTCTCATCCAAAATTGACATCTGTGGTTCAAGCATCGCCATCTGCAAAATCTCTGTGCGCTTCTTTTCGCCGCCGGAGAAACCGTCGTTCAAGTAACGACCCGCAAACGCCGGATCCATACCGAGGGTTTTCATTTTGCCGAGCAGCAACTTGCGGAACTCAGGAATCGAAATCCCTTTGTTTTTACCGGCCGCATTAGAAGCCATGATCGGCGCGGGCATAACACCATTGCCATTATGCGCTTCTGCTTTCAGCCGCGCATTCAGCGCGGTACGCAGGAAGTTGGCGACGGTCACACCGGGAATTGATACCGGATATTGGAACGCGAGGAAAATACCCAAACGCGATCGTTCATCGGCTGGAAGTTTCAGAATATTCTGGCCCTTCCAGATGACTTCGCCGCTGGTCACGGTATAACCGGGATGGCCCATCAAGCTGTACGCCAGCGTGCTCTTGCCTGAGCCATTTGGCCCCATCAAAGCGTGAACCTCGCCTTGATTCACTGTGAGGTTCACTCCTCTGAGAATTTCTTTGTCCTCAACATTGACGTGCAAATCACGAATATCTAAAACTTCACTCATGCGACTTGTGCCGCCTCCAAAAAAAATGTGTTGCTTGATTAACTTGTGGCAATTATAACACGCTGGATCGAGCCTGTCAATAAATCTTAATTACATCTAATTTATTCTTCGCCTCACAATAAGGCTGGTCATAATGCAACTTGTCGCCAATCGAGATACAATAATCGCTGTCGTTCGAAGTCTAGCCAGACGATAATCAACACTCGAGAATACTCCATGAACCTGCACGACAAAGTTGTACTCGTCACTGGTGCCACAGATGGCATCGGCAAACAAACAGCGCTCGATTTGGCCCGATCAGGCCCGCGCGTCATCGTCCATGGCCGTCGATCTGATGCAGGCGAATTGGTCTGCGCTGAAATCCGATCGATGAGCGGCGCGGATCGAGTTGATTTTCTACTGGCGGACTTCGCCTCGCTCCACCAAGTGCGGGCTTTAGCTGATCAAATTTTGCAGAAGACCGATCGGTTGGATGTGTTGATCAACAATGCCGGCGTGTACCTGGGACAGCGCGGCGTGAGCGAAGAAGGCTACGAGTTGAACTTCGCCGTCAATCATCTGGCACATTTCTTACTTACCAACTTATTACTCGATCGATTGAAACAGAGTGCGCCCGCGCGGATCATCACTGTCAGTTCCGGCATGCACCGTGGCGGACAGATCAACTTCGACGATTTGCAATCCGAAAAGAAATTTAGCAGCTCGCAGGCCTACTCGAATTCGAAGTTGGCGAATGTCCTCTTCACCTACGAACTGGACAAACGACTGAAAGGAACAGGCGTCACCGTCAATTGCCTCAATCCGGGTGTCGTCGCAACGAAAATGCTGCATGCCTCTTCCGGCAGTGGCGGTATTAGTGTTGAAGAAGGCGCGGCAACTTCAGTATATTTAGCCAGTTCGCCCGAAGTGGAAAGCATCACGGGGAAATATTTTGCGCAACAGCAGATCGCTGAGTCTTCGCCTGCTTCGCACGATCGTCAGCTACAACAAGAATTGTGGAAGATCAGCGAACGATTGACCGGATTAATTCGAGGAGATTAATCAACGCACCATTGAGTTATACTTGTGAGCGAAATAAATATTAACAGAGGAACTTCATGACACGATCAAGACTGCGAGAGTTAGGCATCACCATTGGATCGATGCCCACCGGAAAATACAACGCCATCACGGATGTGCCCGGTGTCTTAGTTGGACATACGACTTTGATCTACGACGAGCCGCGCATCGCCCGCACAGGCGTGACGATGATCGTTCCACGCGACGGATCGATCTGGCACGATAACGCACCCGCTGCTTTTTTCGCACTCAACGGCGCAGGCGAAATGTCCGGCACACACTGGATCAACGAAGTCGGCGTGTTGTCATCGCCGATCGGTTTGACCAATACTCATCAAGTCGGTTTGGTGCGCGACATGTTGGAAAGTTATGCGCACGAAAAAGGTTATACCGCGTCCTTCCTGTTGCCCGTTGCGACTGAAACCTACGATGGCTGGTTGAATGATATTTACGCCGCGCATGTTGCCAAAGATCACATCTATCACGCGATCGATTCAGCCACGAGCGGGCCGGTGGCCGAAGGCAATGTCGGCGGCGGCACCGGCATGATCTGCCACGAATTCAAAGGCGGCATCGGCACGTCATCACGCGTGATCGAAGTAAAGAGCGGTCGATTCACAATCGGGGTGCTGGTGCAGGCCAACTATGGCGATCGAAAAGATTTGCGAATTGATGGTGTGCCAATCGGCGTAGAACTAGGTTACGATCACACGCCGCGCGCCAGGGTCGAATATCATCCTGAAGGATCGATCATTGTTATTATTGCAACGGATGCACCGTTGACCACCGATCAATGCAAGCGTTTAGCGCAGCGTGCGACGATTGGGTTGGGTCGTGTGGGCGGCTTTGGACACACCAGCAGCGGTGATATTTTCCTGGCGTTCGCGACAGGCAATCACATTCCGGATCGATCAGACAGCCTGATCGATCTCAAGATGCTACCGCATCTGCACATGGATCGATTTTTCGATGGGGTGGTGGAAGCGACCGAAGAGGCGATCATCAACGCCTTGTGCATGGCAGAGACAATGGTCGGCTTTAATAAGCATAAGGTTTATGCGCTGCCATTGAATGATGTAGTGCAGGTGATGAAGAAATATAACCGCCTTTAGCTGTCATTCTGGGTCGCGCATCGCGCGACGACGCCTGGTGGCCCACCTGAGCACAAAGTGCTCAGGGAATGGGCAGAATCTCTATTACAATTCAACAACGCTGTTGGTGAGAACAGAGATTGCCACGCCGTCTGCGGCGGCTCGCACTGACGGAAGGAGCATTATGATTCACATCATCTGGGAATTTGAAGTGTATGCCGATCGAGTTGATGAGTTCCTGCAGCATTATTCGAGCGAGGGAACTTGGGCGCAGTTATTTCAAAAGAGTGCGGCTTTCAAAGAATCGCTGCTCAGGCGAGATGTCGATTCGTCGCTGAGGTATATGACAATCGATGGGTGGGAGGATCGATCGGGTTTTGAAAAATTCAAGCAAGTTTTTCAATCGGAATATGTAGCACTCGATCAGCGCTGCGAAATGCTGACAACGGCCGAGCAGTATATCGGCACGTTCGAGACCGTTTAAGCGCACAGCAAACAATCGGTACGGAAGTTTCCGGCAATTTACTCAATCGATATAAGAAATATTGACAAACAGTTTGCAGCTGATATAATCACTTCAATCATGGCAACCATTTTACAAGACGCACGCCACGACATTCTGCACATCATCCGTGAAAAAGGCCAGTCCGACGTCACCGAACTTTCACGCGCCTTGGGCCTGTCGCCGGTCACGGTGCATTATCACGTGAATGTTTTGCAGCGCGAGGGCTTACTGGAGATCACGCCGGTCCGCAATGGCGTAGGCCGGCCGCGCAATGTGTTCACGCTGCGTCCGGAAGCGCTCGATCAATTTCCGCAAAGTTATCACCGCTTGAGTGATCGCTTGCTCGATACGCTGAAGACCCGCTTAAGCGAAACCGAACTGCTTGAAGTTTTCGAGAAAATGGCGGATGAAATCGCCGCCGAGCATGCCGCGTTGCTGCAGGGCAAATCGCTTGAACAAAAAATTGAGGCGCTGATCGATGTGCTAGGCGAAGAAGGCTTCATGTCGAAGCTGGAAAAAACTGGCGCAAATGATTTTGTGTTGACGCAGGTCAGTTGTCCGTATCAATACGTCGTGGCGCGGCATCCCGAAGTATGCGAACTCGATCTGCGCTTGATGAATGTTGCGCTCGGCACGCCAGTCAAGCGCGAGGCTTGTCTGGCTCATGGCGATACCGTGTGCACATTCCACATCAGCGCACAACCGCATTAGGAGTCAATATGTCAGACACACTTGAACCTGAAGTCAAAGAATATTCTGCGGAAGAAACAGCCTTGCGCGATGCACTGCGCGCTGTCCTGGATCCCGAACTCGGCATGAGCGTGGTTGAGTTGGGACTGATTCGCAAAGCGAATTTCATGCCCGACCTGACTGAGCTAACTGTGATCATGACCACACCGTTTTGTCCATATGGCCCGGCGCTGATCGAACAGATTCGGCGCACGGCCGAGCAGCATCTCAAGACGCCGATCAAGATCACTCTCGGCATGGAGATGTGGGAACCATCGATGATGGAAGGCGGCCCGCCCGCTGAGTGGGGACTCTATTGATCGATTGATGGGGCGAGCACCAGGCTTGCCCCTGCGCATGAAATTAATGTGACAAATCGATCGAGCCACGCTGCCCGATCGATTTTTTGTTGAACAACAGCGATTCATTCAAGGAGATTATTGTGGCCGAATACAAAGAACCGATCACCCCCAAGCGCGTGATGACGATTCACGCCCATCCAGACGATCAAGAAATCTCGGTCGGCGGCACGATCGCCAAGTGGGCGAAAGCCGGCAGCGAAATCATATGCGTAGTCGTGACCAATGGCGAAGCGGGCGCGGGCGATGAAGGCAATCGCGATCCGTCGAAGAACGATGCCTTCAAGCCGCACTTGATCAAAATGCGCGAAGGTGAACAGTTCGCGGCGAACAAGTTGCTGGGTGTGCGCGAAACGATCTTCATGGGTTATCCCGATGGTGAATTGCAGCCGACGATGGAACTGCGCAAGAAGTTGACGCGCTTGATTCGCAAATACAAACCGGATGTGGTGGTGACCAGCGATCCGACCGTGCGCTTTTATGGCAGCAGCTACATGAACCATCCCGATCATCGAGTCGTCGCCGATGTCGCGATCGATGCGATCTTTCCATCCGCAGGCACGCGCTTGATTTTTACAGATTTATTGAAAGAAGGCTTAGAGCCGCACGATGTGAGGAAAGTCTTCATGCACGGTACCGACAAACCCGACACCTGGGTCGATATTACAGAGACGATCGATCTGAAGATTCAGGCCTTGAAGTTACACACCAGCCAACTCTTCACCGACGAGATTGATAAGTGGATGCGCGGTTGGGGCGAGGATGACGGCAAAGCCGCTGGCGTGAAATACGCGGAAGCCTATCGCGTGATGGTGCTTAAAGAAGACAAGGAAACAAAAGTGCAGGAAGGATAAATTGTCGGGGCGAGTTTCACGTGGGTCGCGCACAGCGCGGCACAGTGCAGGCAAACTTGTCCCAACTTATTTCTCAGCCAAACTCTTTGCCGCTAGTGCCGCACCTACGATGCCCGCTTCATTCAACAACTTCGCAGGCACAATCCGCGCCGAACATTTCAAGAGTGGCAGAAACTCAGTATGTTCTTTGCTCGCCCCGCCGCCGATGATGAACAGATCGGGCGAAAACAAAACTCCCAATCGCTCCAGCACTTCATTCACGCGCTTAGCCCACTTCTTCCAACTCAATTCCTGTTCGTCGCGCGTTCGATCGGACGCGCGCTGTTCGGCGTCCTTGCCGCGAACTTCCATGTGACCAAATTCGGTATTGGGCAGCAGCACACCATCGCAAAACACCGCGCTGCCGATGCCGGTGCCTAACGTCAACATGATCACCACACCCGATTTGTTTTTGCCTGCGCCAAATTGCATCTCGGCGATTCCAGCCGCATCGGCGTCGTTCAACACCAACACCGGACAATGTGTCTTTTTATGAAACAGACTTTGGGCATTCGTATCGATCCATGCCTTGTCGACATTCGCTGCCGATAATGTGATGCCCTTCTTCACGACCGCCGGAAATGTACAACCGATCGGGCCACTCCAGTTGAAGTGCTTCACAACTTCGGCAACAACATCTGCGACCGCTTCAGGCTTCGATGGCTGCGGCGTCGGAATGCGATATCGATCCGCGGTTAACTTGCCGGTGTTTATATCGACCGGCGCGCCTTTTATGCCAGAGCCGCCAATATCAATA
>JBGQGR010000199.1:0-6197 GCA_041497495.1 Anaerolineae bacterium
ACCGATCGTGCACATGTGCAGTGAAGCCGGATCGGGCGGATAAAACAAGTTGCCTTTTTCAACTTCTCTTTGGAGCGAGGCTGTAATCACGCCGGGCTGCGCAACAACGATCGAGTCCGCCGCCGAAACCGACAGCAGGCGATTCATCCGCGCGAGATTCAAGCACCATGATCCTTCGATCGGAACCGATCCGCCGGCTAAGCCCGTCGCCGCGCCGCGTGGCACGATGGCGATATGTTCCCGATCGGCGATGCGCAGGATCGAACTGACTTGCTGTGTGGAGACAGGATGCAAAACGACGGCCGGGCGTTGTTCAGCCCATGTGCCGTCGTATGCGTATGCGGTCAGCGTCGCCGGATCGGTCGCTACTGCTGCAGCGCCGATCGCAGCGCGCAGTTCAGTTAGAAGTTGAGGATGAGCCGGTTGGAGGTTTTTGCTCGCCACGATCGCGCTGATCTTTTTGGTCTCTGTGTTTGCCCGTGCGTTTACTCGCGCCGCAGCTGCAGCCATGCTGGCCGCTGCACGGTTGATCGATTTTCTTTTGGAACGCTTCAAGTTCGGCCAAGGGCTGTAAGTCGGCGCGCTTGACTTCGATGCGCATCTCCATCACTTGAACTAAAACAGAATCCTTCAGCGGCAGGACCTCGATCACTTTGCCGCGCCCGCTCGGCGTCATGACTTCTTTGTTGCGTTTGGGCAGCAGCTTGCGCGCATCGACATACTGTTCATACTCATACAACAAACAGCAGCGCAAGCGGCCGCACATGCCGGTGATCTCCTGCGGATTCAACGACAGCCCCTGCTCTTTCGCCATCTTCACCGAGATCGGGCTGAAGTCGGTGAGGAACTTGGTACAGCAGCGTTCGGTCAAGCCGCACGCGCCGCCCCCGCCGATGATTTTCGCCGCATCGCGCGGACCGATCAAGCGCAGCTCCACTTTCGATCGATACGCTTTTTGCAGATCATTCAGCAGCGGATCGATGTTGACGTTGGCCTCTTCTTCGACCGTATACAAAAACGTCAAGCGCGATCCATCGAACGTGTATTCGGCCTTGGTGATCTTGACGGGCACATTCATGAGCTTCGCCCGCTCACGCGCAAACACCATCGCGCTGATCTCCTGTCCCTCCCAGTGTTTCTTGAGCGCGAGATCGCGGTTGGTCGCTATCCGCTCGATCGCTTTGAACGGCCCATCGGCTTCACCGTGCTTCGGCGGATTGAGCGTCGCCACTTCGCCGATCTGCCGGCCACGGCTGGTGGTCACTAACACCCAATCGCCTTGACGGAGATCGGCTAAACGCGTCGCATCGAAATGATAAACTTTGCCCACCGGCATAAATCGCACGCCGACGATTTTCTTTTCATCGATCGGCGGTGATGAAGTGACTGCTCCCAGAATTGGTGTTTCCATACTTTCCCCCGTGCTGCAACCTGCGTGTAGTCATCCCTCACGCTCGGCTAGCGATTCAACTAAGACTTGTGTGAGATGTTTTACTTTGACATCGAGGCCGAAACGTCTCGCTCCCCACTGCAATTGTAACAAACAACCGGGATTTGCACTAATCACCGTTTCGGCGCCGGTCGCAGCAATGTCGGCCATTTTGCGATCAAGCAATTCTTTCGACATCGTCGAGTGTGTCAGATTGTAAATGCCTGCGCTGCCGCAACACCGCGTCGCATCGGCTAACTCGCGCACATCCGCACCCTTATTTGTCAAGCGTGCCAACAACGCGCGCGGTTGGCGTCGAATGCCCTGCACGTTGGCTAAATGACACGGCTCATGATACGTGATCGATTTCGATCCAGCGATCGTTGTGGCGATGTCCTGCGGCATGATCTGATCGAGCCACTCGGTCACATCTTTGATCTTAACTAAAAATCGATCGGCCTTAGCTGCCCATTCGGGATCGCTGTGCAACACATGTGCATATTCTTTCAAGAAGCCGCTGCACGCCGCGCAATCGGCCACGATTGCATCAAGTTCCCCCAATTTTTCAAACGCCTCGATGTTGCGCTTCGCCATTCGGCGCGCTTGATCCTTGAGACCTTGATCGTCTTGCGGCGCGCCGCAGCACATTTGATCCTGCGGCGTGATCACATCGCAGCCAAATTGTTTCAGCAACTTCACTGAGGCACGGCTCGCATCGGAGAAGGCCACATTCATCGCACAGCCGAGAAAGAAGCCGACTTTGTATTTTTTTTCCGCGTCCTTCGACTTCTGCTTCGGCGCGCGTTGCGCACTCAGCATCCGCTCAGGATGCTGACTCAATTCTTTCCACAACGGCTTCGACATCGAAGGCGCCATCTGCATCAGATCGCGAATCACCGGAATCCAGCCGAATAGAAACAACATCAACTTATCTAACTTCAATTGCTGCGCCAGCCTCAACGGCCACGCAAACCACTCGATGCGGCGAGGCGAGATCAGAGCGTGATTCAACACAAAACGGATGATCCAAGATCGAGGGTGTTTTGCTTCAACGGCCGCCCGTCCTTCGACGATGAGTTCGCCGATCGGGATACCGGCCGGACAAACGGTATTGCAGGCACGGCAATCGAGACAGTGATACAGATGCTCTTCAACGCCCACATCCTCCAGATCGAGTTTGCCATCTTCGACCGCACGCAACAATGACAATCGGCCGCGCGGCGATTGTGTTTCAAGTGTCGTCTGTTGATAGGTAGGACAGACAGGCAAACATCGACCGCACCGAATGCAGTCCATCAATGCTTCGTAGGATGGAAGTTCGGGCGCGGTAAATTTGGGTCCAGAGATAGACGTGAAGATCGGATCGGAATGTGTCACAACAGCTCTCAATCGTTGCGCAGCACGAGTGGCAGGTAGATGTTTTTAATTAACGCTTCATCGTAGCCGATATCGAAGCCGGCATTTTGCGGTCGTGTTTGCCCATCAATATCGGTATACACATTCACGTCAACCCCCGCACCGATCGCCGCGCTGCCGGGGCGAAGACGATAGTTATCAATGGCAGGATTGACGAATAATGGATTGCCCGACACATCCTGAGTGCCGCCGCCCATCGAGCCAAACTTCGGTGTTGTGTTGCCGAAAAACAAATTGTAATCTTCAAAGACAGTTCCGCCGGCGCGATATAGACCGATCGAGTGACGGGTAATTACCGTATCTTGAATATCGATATTACCCCTTGTCACACGAATTGCATTGCCTGTTAAAAGATTGGGCGCAGCCACGGTGGTAAATCGGATTTGCACAGTGCCTGTCGGCGCAAGATACATGGCCATGCCATTTGAACTTAAGGCGGAATTTCGAGCGAAGAGTGAGTTCACAATTCGTCCATCGCCTGCGGCTTGATATAGCCCGCCGCCATCATTGGCGAAGTTGTTGACGAGTTGCGACGCACTCAACGTCAACGTATTGCTGATGAATAACGCGCCGCCCCGGCCGCCGCTCTGATTGTCGGTGAAAGTCACCCGATCGATGGTGGCAGCACTGCGCGCCCAGGCTGCGCCGCCATCGCCGGTGGTGGCCGTATTGCCCGTCAATGTGGTATCACGCAGATTTAGCGTGTCGTTCGTCCAGATAGCACCGCCCTGCGCGTTGGTCGTCGTGTTCAACCTGAACTGACTGTTCTGGACTGTCACGGCCAGGCTGGCCGCTAGCGCGCCACCACCCGATCCATCAGAAGCACCGTTAGCCGAGTTGTCAATGAACTGCGTGCCGCTCACGTCGATGGTGCTGTAGATCGAAAGGCCGCCGCCGTTCAGGCCCGATCGATTACCTCGAATCGTTCCACCCGTGAGAAACGTTTGACCGCCCTGCATGCCACCGCCATAGCCAAAGGCTGTGTTGCTCAACACCTGCGTATTCGTTAGACGCCCGCCATTTTGTGCGAAGATCGCGCCGCCGGGGCCAGTAGCAGTATTCATCAAGAATTGTGTGCCCGAGACCGTGAGCAACGGCCCGCCAAAATAGATCGCGCCACCCCACCCGCCAGCTCCGGCATAGTTGCGCTCGAAGCGGCCGCCGGTGACCGTGGCCGCGCCAAATTGCGCGGCCAGCCCGCCGCCCGCATACGCCGACGCATTGCTGATGAACAAAGTGTTAGTTACGTGTGCTGCCTGGCTGGCATATAGTCCGCCACCCCAATTGCTCAAAGCGGTATTACTCATGAATTGACTATCGGCGATCGAAGCAGTGCCTAAGCTTAAGACTCCACCGCCAAGGTTGCCGGCTGTGTTGCTGATGTATTGCACGTGATTGAGCAGGACGTTCCCGCCCGCACCTGATCCGCCACCGCTGCCAGTCAGCGTGCGATTGTTGAAGAAGAGTGTGTTGGTGATAGCGACATTACCCAGTGTGTCAAGGCCGCCGCTGTTGCCGCCAGTGATGACGGTGTTATAAGCAAAGTACGCGCCTACCACATTTGCACTGTTGGCAGTCCATGCTCCACCACCGTTGCCATTACGCGAAGTGTTGCTGAGAAACTGAGTGCCGTTCAGCGTGAAGGAACCATCGGAGTACAGGCCGCCCCCGCCGCCACTGGCCGTGTTGCTGAGGAACTGCCCGTTGATCAGTGTCGTGGTGTAAGCGCCTCCATATCCGGCATACGCGCCGCCGCCGCGATAACCGGCGCTGTTGCTCATGAAATCGACCGCACTCAACGTCGATGTGAACCACATGAACAAGCCGCCGCCCCCGCCGCCACTGGCCGTGTTGCTCATGAACTGCGCGTTGGTGATGAAACTCTCCGCACCGGGCACAAAGTTGGCAATGTAAGCGCCGCCGCCCCAATCGGCCGCTGTGTTGCTCATGAATTGTGTGCCAGAGATCGACGTCATGCCGAGTCCCATCAGACCGCCGCCGCCGCCATAGCCTTTATACCGAGTCGTTCGATTATTGATGAATTGCCCGCCAGTTAGTGTCAACGCGTCGGCAGCATACAGGCCCCCCCCATCATAGCCATTGTTGACCACATTGCCGATGAAGTTAACGTTATTTCCGACGAAACTGCTTCCAACATACATTCCACCCGCGTATCCATTGGTGATCACGGTGTTATTCTGAATGACGCTATTGGTAGCAACCGCATCGGCGGTTGCATAGAGGCCACCACCAGTACCATTCGTGGCGGTATTACCATCTAACGTCACATTAACCAATGTGATCGACGATGCAGCATAAATGCCACCGCCGTTCGAGGCCACATTGCTCGCCACACGGACGTTTTGAATCAGTGGCTGTGCTCCAGCTAACAGGTAGATGCCTCCACCATTCAACACACCGGCATTGCCACTTTGCAATGTCATGGCCGCGATCTGCGTTGAGTTGGTCATTACGGCCGTCACGGTGATGATGCGTTGACTTGGCAATGCCTGAATAATCGTGCTGCCAATTCCGGCACCGACTAAACTCACTGCATTATTCAAGGTGACACTCGTGATGTAAAAGCCAGCAGCGATATCGATCTCATCACCGTTGGCTAAACCATTGATGCAAGCCTGCAGAGTGGTATTACACGGGGCACCACCGGGGAAAGCGTAGGCCGTCGAGGGGGAACTCGGCGCAGCTAAAACACGCGACCGCACTCCCGATAATACAATGCCTAACGCAATGATGGTAAGACACACTACAACGACCAAATGATAGAACCGTCGAAAGTTCATGTTAGCCCCTCCCTATTTGACTGACTTGTTTCTTTACAGATCGATCGCCGCTGGTAGGTGAGTGAATCCCAATGCGCCCCCCGGCACACCAAGTCTCGCGACTATCACTCCTCTAAGTTTAGCACACTGATTCCTGCCGCAACTTTCTGCGCAATCTGATTCAACGCTTGCGCGGCGATCGAATCGGGTTGGCTAATCACGATCGGCTTGCCCGCGTCGCCGCCTTCGCGCACATGTGGATCGAGCGGCACGGAGCCGAGAAAGGGTACTTGAAGCCGATCGGCCATACGCTGCCCGCCGCCTTCGCCAAAGAACGCGATCTTCTGCCCGGTCTGCGGATCGGTGTAAGGGCCCATGTTCTCGACGATGCCAAGAATATCGACTTCCAGTTTCTCGAACATCTTCAAACCTTTAAGGGCATCGGCGAGTGCAACTTCTTGCGGTGTGGTCACAACGACTGCACCCGTTAACGGCACAGATTGCGCCAGAGTCAACTGCGCATCGCCCGTACCCGGCGGCAGATCGATCACGAGATAATCGAGTTGGCCCCA
>JBGQGR010000200.1:0-6184 GCA_041497495.1 Anaerolineae bacterium
CAAGCGCACGCTCATTTGGCCGGACTATCGATAGTAGCCATCTAGTTGACAAACTTGAAGTTCATTGTAAAAACTGGTGCGGCGGTATGGTGTAGATACCATATGACATCGATAACATACTATCATAGAAAAATCATACTGTCAATAACTAATTGAAAAAATTTTAAGGAAGTCCATCCGCCAACATGAAAAGGGTTGCCTCGCTTCACTTCTCGAGGAGACTGTATCAGATCGCCCAGACATGCAAAGCCTGAGGGCCATGGACCCCTATCGTTAACGTCAACTCGATATCGGCCGTGCGGCTGGGTCCGGTGACAAACACAAAGTAGCCATCACGTTTGACTTCATCGAAAACTTGATGCAAATCGGCACGCAGGATGCCGAGACGAATGATGGCCAGATGGACCCGAGGGAGTAGCGATACCGTGCGCGGTTTCTCGATCGAAGATCGTAACACCAGCGTGCCAGTTTCGGGCAAGGCGTAATCGGCACCCGTAATGCCTAGATCGCATTCGGCCACTGCCCGATTGGACGCATAGGGCGAAACGATCTCAACGCCGATTGACGTTAATACTTCTTCGATGCCCAGCTCTTTCAAATCGGTTGTTTGCCACAACGTCGCCTTTTTGATGGCTTCGAGATGAATCAAATCTTGCAAAGCATCTTTCAAATTCGCACTATTGGTCAGCCGCCGTGTTTTTCCGCCCAGTTTTTCGATCTCGGCGAACAGCAGACTCCGTTCAACCTCGGCATCACCCGCCGAGCGCGGTGAGATCCGAGCCGTCGACGGCACGCCGGGTATGATCGAATTCACATCGCGCTTCAAAGCAACCCGAACCTTGCTGAGCAATTCATCACGCGCTGGATTCATCTTTCAGCCCTTATCTTGGCGTTTCCGTAGCAGCAACCACCCCACGAACCACACCGCTTCGATCACGATCGCAGCGAGCGCGAGATTACGCAGACGTTTACTCATGCGCGGCTTACCCTCGCGTCGCTCCCACCACGTGCGAAAATCGGCGTTGAAGGCCGGGAAAGGCCGGACCATCGTCCAGCGATTCGCGGGCGGTGGCAGGTTAGGTAACCAATCGCCGCGCTGCACCGGTTTCTCGACGAGGCGCAGCAGTTGCGATCCCAATCGGTACAGCCAGGGTGTGCCAAGCGCAATCGCGCCGGCCTGCACGCCAGCTTGAATAATCGGCGGAGTGGTCGCGGGTTCCACTGCATCGCCCTCGACGACTCGATGGCGCAGATGCAGCAAGATTTTCGGAATCGGTATTTTGACCGGACAGACATCGCCACACGCGCCGCATAGTGATGACGCAAACGGCAGATCAGCCGCGACCGATGTGCCCAAGAGTTGCGGCGAGAGGATGGCGCCGATCGGGCCGGAGTACACCCAGCCGTAAGCATGCCCACCAACATTGTTGTAGACCGGACACACGTTCAAACACGCACCGCAGCGAATACACAACAGCGTCTCGCGCGCAGATTCATCTTGCAGAATGCGTGTGCGGCCATTGTCCAACAGGATGAGGTGAAATTCTTGCGGACCATTCTCGCCATCAGCGCGGCGTGGGCCCGTAATAAAGGATGTGTATGTTGAAATCTTTTGGCCGGTGGCACTGCGCGCCAATACCTTCAACAACACCGTGAGACTTGCCATGTCAGGCACAACTTTGTCGATGCCCGCAATGGCGACATGGACGGGCGGCAAGGTGCTGCACATGCGGCCATTGCCTTCGTTCGTCACTAGTACGATCGTGCCGGTTTCAGCCACCATGAAATTCGCGCCCGATATGCCCATGTCGGCCGACAAAAATTCTTCGCGCAGCTTCGTATGGGCAATCGCGGTGAGGGCTGTCGGTTCGGGCGCGGCATCAACGCCGAGCTTCTCGTGGAAGAGATCAGCAATGTCTTCTTTGGTCAGATGCACCGCGGGCACGATGATGTGCGAGGGCATCTCGCCCGCCAGCTGCACAATGTACTCGCCTAGATCGGTCTCCAGTGCCTGAATGCCGGCCTCTTGCAAGGCGTGATTGAGATTGATCTCTTCCGTCGCCATGCTCTTCGCTTTAACCACGCGCTTGACATTATGCTCGCGTGCGATCTGCAGCACGATCGATCGGGCTTCGGCGGCGTCGCGCGCCCAATGCACCTGTCCTCCTGCTCGCGTCACCTGCTCTTCAAGTTGGGTGAGATAGTGATCGAGATGATTGATCGCGTGCAAGCGGATTTCGTGCCCGGCCTGACGCAGCATTTGCCACTGCGCGTCGCCAAGTGCGTCGATCACTGCCGCGCGAGTGCCCAGGAATTTCGTCGTGGCCTTCTGTACCGAAGGCGGCAGGTGCGGCGGAACATGTTGGACGTTAGCGCGAAAATCGATATGAGTGGGCGTGTGACTCATAGACAACACCTTGCGATCATAACGAGTAATGCGTAATTCTTACTCGTCGCTCATTACTCGTTAGGCATATTTCGCTAAGACTTCAATAAGATGCATCGCTTTCATCGGCGAATTCACCTTCTTCAAGCCGCCGGCGATGTTCATCAGGCAACCGGCATCACACGCAACAATCGTGTCGGCCCCGCTCGCTTCGATGTTGCGCACCTTGGCTTCCATCATGGACTGCGAGACTTCAGGATAGATGACGCTGAACACGCCGCCAAAACCGCAGCAAGTTTCCTCTTCATTTAATGTCACCAGCTCAAGGTCTTTGACCGATTGCAGCAGCTGCTTGGGTTCGTTGCGTGCGCCCAATCCGCGCAGCAGGTGGCATGAGGCGTGATACGTCACTTTATGCGGAAAGGCTGCGCCGACATCGGTCACTTGCAATTCATCGACGAGAAACTGCGTAAACTCAAACGTGCGTGCCGCCAGAGAGTGAGCGCGTTCGTGTTCGGCACTGCCTGCAGGGAACAGCTCCGGGTAGTGATGATGAATCATGTCGACGCAAGAGCCTGAGGGCGAAACAATATAGCCCTCAGTCCGGTCAAAGACATCGAGCCATTTTCGAGCGAGGTCACGCGCTGGCGATTGAAAGCCGCTGTTGAACATGGGCTGGCCGCAGCATGTTTGCGCCTCAGGAAACTCGCACTGCACGCCGAGCCGCTCCAGGACCGTCACCATATCTCGCAGCATCGGCGAAAAGAATTGTTCGGCCAGGCAGGTGATGAAAAGTTGCGCTTTGATGGTCATGAGTTATCCTCAGTAAAGAACCCCTGCGAAGGAAGGCAAAGCCTTCGCAGGAGATGTCTCATCTTACCACTTGTTGTAGGCTTCGCTCATCTTGCGATATTCCATGAACGGCTCGTTAATCAGCTTGGCCGCCAATGCGATCTGGCACGACTCTTCCAAAGTGGATGACCAGTGAAAGGCTTCGTCGATGGTTTGGCCGATGGCGAAACTGCCATGGCCGCGCAGCATCACGATCTTATACGATTGCAACATCGTGGCAAGGTTCTTCGCCATTTCGGGCGTGCCCGACGCAAACTCTTCCCAGATCACCGGCACTTTCTTCAACAAGTACGAAGCCTCATTATCAATCGGGACGATCTCGTCGCGTGACAGCGAGAACGCAATCGCGGTACGCGGATGGCAATGCACGACTGCCAACGCGGGCGTCATTTGATAGATCTTGCGATGGACCAGCAGTTCAGTCGAGGCCAAGGCAACACCGCTGTCGTTTTTATCGATCTGCGTCTCGATCAGATCGTGCATCTTCAGGCGGCCCAGCTGCGCACCGCGCCGCTTGATGATCACGTGGTCGCCAACTCGGATGCTGATATTGCCGCCGTGCGAACTGATCAGATCGCCCACATAGAGATCGCGGCCAATTTCGCGAAACTGCTCGTAGATGCGTTCGTCGATCATCGGGCTGCCTCCATCAGGTTCACCAATTCTAATTCAGCCAATTTCTTCGGCTTGGGCACCCCCTGCTCGTCCCAGCCGCGTGCCCGATAATATTCTTTCAACATCGGCTCCAACTTGGACACCCAGCCTTTGCTCGGTCCATCGGCGACCGGCTCGTTCAATAAGCGCGGCGGCAAGGTGTCATCGGCGCGTGTGAAACCTTCGCGCAAGTTATAGAGTCGTTCTATATTCCAGACGCGTTCGCCGACTTTGATCAGATCACCAGTCGAATACGGGATACCCGTCACCGCGGTCAAGGTACGCGCGAAGTATTCATCGGCCACGCCCATGTTGGTGAACTTGCAGATCACGAGTGAATCGATCGCGGCGCTCGAATTCTGGTGCAGGATCACGTAACTCGATTTGCCTTGCACCTGGAAGCGATCGATTAGCTTCGGCAGGCCCAGCACTTCGAGGCCGAGCATGTTGCCGCGCATGTGGCACGCGCCGCGATTCGAGGTGGCATACAACAAACCCTGACCTTGCATGCCGCGCGGATCATAGGCCGGCATCTCCAGACCCTTCACACTCATCGAGAGTTCAGGCAGGCCGTACTTGGTGGCTAAGCGCAAACTGCCTTCGGCTAGATCGCTGCCGAGTTCACGCCGATAGGCAATCGCTTCGATGGTCGGCGCCAGCAAATCGGCTCGGCCAAAATGCAGATCGGCATCGAGTTTGCCCTTCTCCACGAGCTCCATCGCACACGCGATGGTCGAGCCGACCGAAATCGTATCGAGACCAAAATCGTTGCACAGCGCGTTCGCTTCGATGATGGCCGCCAGATCGTCAATGCCGCACTGCGCGCCGAAGGCCCAGGTCGTTTCAAACTCCGGCCCTTCGGCTTCGACTTTGTCTGTCTTGCTGATGCGCGTGCAGCCGATCGGGCAGGCCCAGCACGAAGCATTTTTCACCAGATATTTTTCGGTAAGAGTTTCGCCGGAAATGGCTTCGGCCCCTTCGAACTGCGTCTGCTGATGATTGCGGGTGGGCAGCGCGCCGATGTTGTTGACGATGTTCATCATGACCACCGTGCCAAACTCCGGCAGCGCCTGGCTGGTCAAGGGGCTGGCCCGCAACAGCTTACGGGTTTCATACAACATGAACTTGAAGCGCTCGTCGTCGTCGATACCCGGGCGCTGCTTGCCTTCGACGACAATCGCCTTGAGATTCTTGCTGCCCATGACGGCGCCGGGGCCGCCGCGCGCCAGACTGCGTTGACCATCATTCATGATCGCCGCCATGCGGCCGAGGTTCTCGCCCGCCGGGCCGATGCACAAGACGTTGCGTCGATGGTCATTCTGTCCCAACGCTTGCGTCACTTCGCGCACGCGCTTGCCCCACAGCGGCTGCGCATCATTGATCGTTACGCCCGTCGGCTTGATTTCGATATACACCGGCTTCTCGGCGCGGCCGCGCACGATCAAGGCATCGTAACCCGTCTTCTTGAACTGCATGCCCCAGAAACCGCCGGAGTTCGCGTCCAGCACCGTGCCGGTCAGCGGGCTCTTAGTCGTGACCGAGAAACGATTGCTGGTTTGATAGCCGGTCGCGGTGAGCGGCCCAGTCGTAAAGATCAGCACGTTATCCGGCGATAATGGCTCGACTTCCGGTCCGACCTCATCCCACAACATCCGCGCGCCCAAACCACGGCCGCCGACAAACAACCGCGCGACTTTTTCATCGAGCGGATACGTTTTGACTGAACCGCTGCTCAGATCAATATCCAATATTTTCCCAGCCCAACCATCCATGCTTCATTCTCCTATCAAATCTAACGTATTGTTCGCTCAACCACCGGCCATCGGTGGAAAGACTGCAATTTGATCCTCTGCGCCCACGAGTGTCACAAGTCCCTGCGCCAATTCGATGTCATGCCCGTCCATCATCACACGCACCTAAGGCCGCAAGTGGTCGTCCATCAAGATCGCGTCACGCAGTGCGGTGTCGTTGGCGCACAGCGTTTCAATGGCCTGGCGCACGGTTGCACCCTGTGTCTCAACTTTCGACACGCCAGCAATTTGCCGCAAATTACCGAAGAGTTTCCTTGATGGCATTGCACATCACATCCGTTTCAAGTTCGACCGGCTAACGCAGAAACGCTTCCCGCAACCCACCGTCGACGCTGATAACCTGTCCAGTGGTCTTGCTGAATTTACTGCTACTCAGCAAATAGGCGATCTCGGCTTGATCGGCCAGCGTGACAGGAGCTTTCGTTAGTGTACGCTGTGCGTAAAAATTGGCCAGCTGCTCACGCAAGGAATCGGTGCTCTC
>JBGQGR010000201.1:0-6157 GCA_041497495.1 Anaerolineae bacterium
AATACGATCGTCGATGCCGCCGATGGGCCGGAACTGCAGCGTGCCGTCATCGTTCGCGCCGACGATCATCAAGCCGATCTCGTCCAGGTGTGCGTCCAGCATCACGCGCAGCCTGGCTTTACCGCGCGCTTTCTTGATCGCCAGCACATTGCCGAGGGTATCCACGCGCACTTCATCGACGTGATCTTCGATCGCGCGCAGCACAATGTCGCGCACGGCACGTTCATCGCCGGAGACGCCGATGGCTTCAGAAAGTTGTCGTAGATTAGAGGTAAGTGACATGCCGATCTTCG
Source organism: Anaerolineae bacterium (assembly GCA_041497495.1). GTDB lineage: Bacteria > Chloroflexota > Anaerolineae > Fen-1058 > Fen-1058 > JBGQGR01. The sequence continues at coordinate 294 of JBGQGR010000201.1, forward strand.
TAGGGGCAGGTCTTGTGCCTGACCAGGGCGACCACGAGGGTCGCCCTTACCTTTATCTATCCATTCAATGTTTTATAAAACTCTTCATCTAACGAAGCCACAAATTCCGCTAACAAGCGGCCTGTGCGTTCAACATCTTTGGGTGCGATAACCTCGACGGGCGTGTGCATCGATCGGATCGGGATGCTGAGCACGCCAGTGGGGATGCCCGTCTGCGTGACCTGAACCGCCCAACCGTCTGTGCCGCTGGAACCCTGCATCGGTTCGATCTGATAATCGAGTTCGATCTTCTTGGCCGTGTCGATCAAGCGCTGCGTCATGCGCGGATGCATGTTCGGCCCAATCCCGATCGTCGGTCCTTTATCCAGCGGGTAAACTTCATTGCCGGTCGATCCATTCTGCTGGGCGTATGTCACATCGATCGCAATCGCCACATCGGGCGCGACGCCGAAGGCCGCCGTGGTTGCGCCAATCAGCCCGATTTCTTCTTGCGTGGTGGCCACGGCCACAACATCCCACTGATGCTGCAGGCGACTCAACTGCTCCAGACAGACCGCGACAGCGGCGACCGAGGCGCGATTGTCGAAGGCCTTGCCCGCGAGCAAACCGTTCTGAAGTTCGATCACTTCGCGGCGGATCGAAACCAGATCGCCGATGCGGATCGATCGGGTGGCCTGCCGATCCGTTAGACCCACATCGATCCACAGCTGCTCGATCGAAATGACTTTGTTGCGATCTTCGGGTTTCAATAAATGCGGCGGGGTGCTGCTGATCACGCCCGGCAGCTCGCGCCGGCCATGCACGACGACTTCCTGGCCCAGCTGCACGCGCGGATCGATGCCGCCGATCGCCGAGACGCGCAGGAAGCCGTGACTGAGGCCGGCTACCATCAAGCCGATCTCGTCCATGTGGGAGGCCAGCATGATTTTGCGGCGGCGCTTGCTTTTGGCGCTGCCGCGTTTGATCGCAATCGCGCTGCCGAGTTTGTCCGTGCGTGTTTCGTCGGCGCAGCGGCCGAATTCGTCCAGCACGATCGATCGAACCGCAGACTCGTGGCCGGAAATGCCGTCGGCTTCCGACAATTTTTTGAGCAGCGCGTTGATATCCATTCAGGAAATTATCTCGCAGGGTAATAGTTACGGCCCGACGGTAGGTTCGATCGTCGCCGGCGGAACCAGCGTTTCAGTGGCTGTTGCGGTAGCGGTGGCAGTATCTGTCGGTGTTGCCGTATCAGTCGGCGTGTCGGTCACGGTGGGCGTGGCCGACGGCGGAAGGGTAGGCGTCAGAGTGGCTGTTGGCGTATTTGAAGCAGGCACATTGGTTGTGGTCGCTGTTGGCGTATTGGAAGCAGGCACATTGGTCGTGGTCGCGGTTGGCGTATTGGAAGCGGGCACATTTGTCGTGGTCGCGGTTGGCGTCGATGTGTTCGTTGGCGTATTCGTCGGTATCGATGTGTTCGTCGGCGTGGATGTTTTGGTTGACGTCGGCGTGAAAGTCGGCGGCGTCCATTGAGTCGGTGATGGACTGAGGGTGATGCCCGGCTGCGGAGTGGCGGTGGCGACCGAAGGCGTATTCGTCGGCGCGATGGTGGGTGCGGGCCCGGCATTCTGACTCGATCGAATGCCCGGCGCGAGTGCGAGCGCACCCAAACCAAAACAATAACAGGGCAGCGTAATCGCAATGATGCCGATCAAGATTGTATACAAGCGCCGCTGATGCGGCGAGACACCGTCAAGCCAACTCATGCATGCTCCGCAATAAGGCCGATCGAAGTGACGGCGATGATAGCAGGTTCAATAGGGCTTGTCAAACAAAATGAGAGAATGACCAATGACCAATGATAAATAAATAATCGCCGCCCGAAAAATTTTCAAATATTGTCTATTGATTTTTCGTTCGAGCAGGCGCAATATGTTTATGGTGTTATCGCCCGTGTCCACGCGGGCGAGGAACAAGAGTCTGATGGACCATGAACCGACAAGAACTTAAACAACGGTTAATAGAAGAGAATGTGATAGAGTCTGCTTATTCACTTGAAAGCGGACTGGCAGGTGAGCAATATGTCCTTTCTGATGAGGGCGGCGGTAACTGGTCCGTCTTCTATAACGAACGAGGGCAACGCATCGGTCATCGAAAGTTTAATAGTGAGGACGAAGCTTGCGCATACATGCTGAAGGTAATTCTTGACGATCGGACAACTAGGAAGAAGTCCCGATAGGGCAAATCAGATTGATCATCCGAGTCCTTTGCTCCCCGACCGCATCCGTGCGGTCGATTGTGTCAATGCGGCAAATGAATCGCTGGCGAAGTCATCATGCAGACTTACAACACGATGGACGCGTTGGACACGAAGCGTCTGCGCAGCGAGTAACAGCCAGTGGTATACGTTGAACATCGATGACAATGCCGATAGTTCTTTATTCATCCTTCATCCTTTCTCCTTCCGCCCTCATCCTTCTCCAATTGACGCATCCTTCTCAAGCAGATACAATCACTGCGACTGAACCTTTGCTGAACTCCGTAAGTATTTAAGCACAGCACATTTTACTTGTTACTCGTCACTGTGTATGAAACGTAATCTGCTTGATTCGCCCTATCCGATCGATCGCCTCGCGCTGATTTTAGTGGGCGCGGCGGTGTTCAGCGCCGCGTGGAGCGTCGCCTCGGCCGAATGGATGCCGCGGCTCGATCTGTTGGGCAACGTCGTCGTGATCGGTTTGCTGTTGAGCGCGGTCATCGCCACGCGCCGCTGGCGCACTCAAAGTGCGCACATCGTCATGCTGTTGTATGGCGTGGCCGTCGTCGCCTGGATTACGCTCGATCAAATGCCGGACAAGATTTACGGCTGGACGTGGCTGGACACGCTGCGCTTGATGATCATTCGATTGGGCGAGCATATCTGGTTGTGGTTCAATTCCATCGCCTCTGGCGGTGTAGGCAAAGACAACACGATCTTCTTGATGTTCCTGGCCGCGATCTTTTGGTTGATCAGTTTCGGCGCGGCCTGGAATACTTTTAGATACAAGCGCATGTGGCGCGCCGTTGCTCCGGCCGGCGTTATTTTGCTGATTAACACCTTTTACTATGGCGGCGATCGACCGTTGACCAGCCTGGTCATCGTCTACATTTTCTGTGTGTTGTTATACGCCGCGCGCATGTATACGTTGAGCCAGCAGCAGCGCTGGGCCAGCGGCCGCGTGGGACACAGCTCCGAGATTCAACGTGACTTCCTGCGCATCGGCTCCGGTATTGCCTTGGCCGCGGTGATCTTTGGTGCCATCGCGCCGACGGTCTTGGGCGCGCCGCAGATTTCCGACCTGTGGCGCGAGATCAGCCGGCCGTTGCGATCGATCGAAGATTCGTTCAGCCGGATGTTCTCCGGCTTGGAACCGCACGGCATTCCGTACGCCAATCCATTCGGTCGGACGTTGGCGCTGCTCGGCGCGCGCACTCTCGGTAACGAAGTCGTGATGTACGTCCGTGCCAACGCGGGCCGTTACTGGCAAGCGGTGGTCTATGATGAATATACCAGCAACGGCTGGCAGAGCAGCGAATCGCAGCGCTTGACTTTGAATCCTACTGACCCGCCGTTGACCGCCAATTACGATCAGCGGGTGGCCGTCTCGCAAACTTTCACTTTGCATTTTCCCAACAACACCTTGATCTTCGCCTCGCCTGATCCCATCGCCGTGAATCGACCCGTCTGGGTTGAAACGCTGCCCGGCACTTCGAATGTCGATGCGACGATCTGGACTTCGATCCAGCCGCTGAATGATGGCGACTCTTATCGAGTGGTCTCGAGCTTGAGCACCGCCAGCACCGATCAGCTGCGCTCAGCCGGAACGGCCTATCCGCGCTCGATCAGCGATCGGTATTTGCAACTGCCCAATTCGCTGCCGAGCCGTGTGCGCGATCTGGCGCGGCAGATCGTGACGAAAGCGAACGCCGCTAATTCGTTCGATCAAGCGGCGGCCTTAGAAGCATGGCTGCGCACCAACATTGTTTACAATGACGCCATTCCCGGCCCGCAGGCTGGACAGGACGGCGTCGATTACGTGTTGTTTGATGCGAAAAAAGGTTACTGCGATTATTACGCTTCGGCCATGGCGGTGATGGCGCGTTCGTTGGGCATTCCGGCACGCGTGGCGACCGGTTACGCCAGCGGCGACTACGATCAAAAGACCGGTCTGTATCAAGTCCATCAGTATGATGCGCACACCTGGGTCGAAGTTTATTTTCCGCAATATGGCTGGATTGAATTCGAGCCGACGGCCAGTCAACCGACCATCATCCGCAATAAGACCGGCGGTGCTTCCGGCCTCGCGAATCTGCCCGGAGACTCGAGTGGCGTTGAGGGCGGTTTGGCGACTTTCCGCAACCGTAACATACCCGAAGGTGGTCAATTCGATTTTCCTGACGTGCCGGCGAATGGTCAGACCACACCGGTCGATCCAGCGGCAGCCGCGGCCGATCAAACTCCATGGACGACAGTGATCATCGCTGCCGTGTTGTTGCTGCTGGTCGGTACGGTGATCGCCATGTGGCTCTTTGAAAACAAAGATCGCACCCATCGATCGCGTGCAGGTGAGTGGGCCTTTGCGCGCATGCTGCGCATGTCGCAATGGCTGCGCGTGTCACTGTCTCCGGCGCAGACCCCGTTTGAGCAAGCCGATCAATTAAAGGACGCCATGCCGTCGAGCGCCAACCGGATCGATCGGGTGGCCGGCTTGTTCGTGCGGGAACAGTATGGCCGATCGGTGGTGGATCGATCGGAAGCGCGATCGATCTGGAGTCAGCTGCATTGGAAAATGTGGTGGGCCGGTTTGGTGCGCCGCTTGCCCCGATCGATCTCGCTGCCCCGTTGGTTGCTGCGCCGCCGCAAAGTGAAAACGTATAAATCCCCGTAATGTTTGACTGTGCAATGAGATCGAGTATAATCCTTGACATTCAACCCGTTGTCACTTCAGGTGAATGTCGAGGGTAGTGCTGTGCCCGATCGTCCCCCCAGCTCTGTAGGCGATTCCATGTTGTTGGTTCGTGTGCCCATGGCGCACGGCGATCTGAAGGCGCTGCTGGCTGATCTAAAATCCCAGCTGCAAGAACAAGCTTCATCCCTCACGCGCTTGCCCGGCTCGCCGGAGGTGGCTAAAGCCCAGCAAGCCCTGCTGCGAATTCAAAGCATGATGCCGCGCTTTGAGACGGCGGTGGAACAACTGGCGCGCGAACGGCAATCGCTTCAGGCGTTGTATGAAGTGGGCCAGGCCGTCAACTCCTCGCTCGATCTATCCGCGGTGCTCAATCGGGTCATGGATCAAATCATTCAACTCACCGGCGCGGAACGCAGTTTCTTGATGTTGAAAGGTGAAACATCCGGCGAACTGGAAGTGCGCGCCGCGCGCAACGTCGATAAAGAATCGCTGGAGCAGACGGAATTCAATGTCAGCCGCACCATTGTTCAGCAAGTGGTGCAGGATATGAAGCCCATTGCCACGACGAACGCCCAGGCCGATCCGCGTTTCGCTTCGCAGGAAAGCGTCGTGGCTTATAGTCTGCGCAGCATTTTGTGCGTGCCGATGCTGGTGCGCGATCAAGTGACCGGCGTGATTTACGCGGACAATCGCATCAAGACCGGACTGTTCAGCGAAAAAGATCGCGATCTCTTGGCGGCGCTGGCGAATCAAGCCGCGCTGGCGATTGAGAACGCGCGCTTGTTCGAGCGTGTCAAGCAGCAGCTGGATGCGATCACGATACTGAAAGATCTCATGGACAATGTATTCGCGTCCATTACGTCGGGCGTGATCACGACCGATATGGACGATCGGGTCACTCTGTTCAATCACGCCGCCGAATCGATCTTGGGGGTG
>JBGQGR010000202.1:0-6137 GCA_041497495.1 Anaerolineae bacterium
ATCCGCCAATCGCCGACGCGATGGGAGTAGTTGCCTTTTAGATCGCCTTTGAGCGGCTTGCCGATGCGGCTGTCGCTCGCGATTTCAAGCAGCGCGTTCTCGATCCGCTTTTGAAGCGGCGGATGCAGCGAGACGACGAACTTCTGCGCCGGCGACGAAAATCGAAGTTCCATTATTTGCGCGAGCGGTGTGGCTTCTTGGTCTTCGGTTGCGAATGACCAAAGACTTGCTCAAAAGGAAATGTATTTTCGTTTGCGAGTTCTTGATCGGCTTGGCGAATGGCACGCATCGCTTTAGGGCTGCTGAGAATTTCGAGCGTCTCTTCCCAGGCCTCGTATTCGTCGTAGCTCATGATGACCGCGGCCGGCTTGCCGTTCGACGTGATGATGGTTCGATCGAGGCGCTCGTCGGCGGCCTTGATGATCTGCGGCAGATTGGCGCGCGCTTCGGTGATGGGAATGGTCTTGGTGGGCATAGCGGCTCTCTGTACAGAATTGTGTACAGATGATACCTGATCATGGCATGCTTGTCAAGCGTAATAAAAACGAGCCGACCTCAATTTGAGATCGGCTCGATAGTTTCTGCTCATCGCTCTCGAAACTATTGATAGGCAAACACATCCATGTGGATCGTGCGCGCGGGTCGCACGTCATCGTGCACGAGGTGGCGGATTTTTTCCGTGGTCTCGCGACTGAAAGTCGCTTCACTGCATCGATCGCAGATACGCGCCGGGATATTTTCGACCAGCACGGGTCGCCCGTCGATGTTGAATACTTCGCTGACGACTTCTTGATGCGAATGAGTTGAGCCACAGACATCACATTGCCACATGTTTACCTCCGCGCTCGATAATTATACCATTCGCTTTCATTAGGCTCGTAGAGAGTGATGATTTTGACGAATTCAGATTCGATGTAGGACACTTGCAAGTGCAGCGGGCGTTGAGCGTGAGTAAAGCCTAACAATAAACCGCTCGGCGCATATTTGTCTTCGGGATAATCTTCAATAACTTCTGCCGCTTCACCTGCTTCACGGATTTCAAGATCGCTGATGTTCCGTTCGACCGCCCGTTTGAACGCGTGGCGGCTAAATTCAAATTCGCCGCGTGTTAGTTGAGAACGAATCTGCTCCAGTGTTTTCATGGCTTGGCTGCCCACTCATGATTCAAGGATTTCCCGCCATTATATCTTAGTGCAAGAATAAGGCAGTTGGCCTCACCCCGATCTGCGCCCATCGCAAATGTGAACGTGTCCCCTCGCCCGACGATTCACGATCGCGTATCTACAATTGTCCTGATCGAATCGCTAGGAGAGGGCAAGGCAGCAGGTGTGGGATCGATCGAGGCGTGGGTGAGGCAAAGCGAGGATCGGACTTTGTTGTTTGATGTATAATCTTGTTATGCGTGTAAGCGATGTTGTCTGGTTGCCGCAGGTCATCGATAAGCTGGACTGGAAGCACGACGTCCATCCATCTGAAGTTGAAGAAGTGATATTTGGCCCAGCCGTTTTCCGCAAAGTTCAGAAAGGCAATGTTCCAGGCGAAGATGTATACTCGGCGTTAGGCCAAACCGAGGCAGGCCGTTATCTGATTGTGCTGTTTGTTTACAAAATTTCGCAAGAGGCGCTCATTCTCAGCGCCCGTGAGATGGATAACCGAGAAAGAAAATACTATGAACGTCACTAAACCTATTCCACCCACTGATAGTCTCGACGCGATTGCCGAATTCTGGGATACTCACAGTCTGGCTGACTATTGGGATCAAACCGAACCCGCTGAGTTTGAATTCGATCCCCAAGCACGACGGCATTATCTTGTGGCGATTGATCCGGACGTGCTGACTCGCATTCGCGCGGTGGCGAAGCAAAAAGGCATGCAGACCGAGAGTCTGATCAATCTGTGGCTAGAGCAGCATTTGCACATGCCGACTGCTTAACTCCGATGTGATGTTCCTGATAGCACAGCGATCAGCGAAATCCGATCTGCGCACGAGCGAGGATCGGATTTTGTTTTGCCTCACCCCGATCTACGCCAATCGCAAATGCGATCGTATTTCCTCTCCCGACGATTCACGATCGTGTATTTACAATTGCCCTGATCGAATCGTTCGGAGAGAGCAAGCCATTGCGTGCTTGATCGATCGCTGCAAAGATGAGGAAATGGATTGCTGGCGGAATCGATCGATGCGGCGAAGCAAAAGCAGTGCAACAAAAAAGACCTTCGAGGTTGTATCAACCTCGAAGGTCTTTCGTTAAACGAATCTTACGACTGCGCGACGCTGCCTACATCCCCATCGCGTTGAATGTTTCGTAAACCATCACCTTGGCGCCGCCGGCTAACACCGGGCAACCTTGGGCGAGCTTGACTGCGGCATCCAGCGAATCGGCTTTGATGATCGAATAGCCGGTCGGCAGCATGCCGCCGCCACCATCGCTCACTTTGCCGTCGCTGGCGATGGTCTTCGCCATCGGCGTGGTGGGATTGCCCCCATCGACCAACGCGCTGCCCAGTTTACCGAACCAACCCTCCCACGCTTTTAGAACTGCCTTTTGTTCGGCTTCACCCTCCGGCATTTTACCGCCAGAGTACAACAATAAATAGTTTGCCATTGTTCTCGCTCCCATCGACTAGACTTGCTAGGATTATAAGATCGATCCGAGGATCTGTCGATGGCAAATGTACAGGCTATCGCTCCCGATACACTTCACGGCGATGCGCGATGTCTTTGACGTAGACAAAAGTCTTTTCGATGCGGTAGATGATCCGCCAGTCGCCAACGCGATGGGAGTAGTTGCCCTTCAGGTCGCCTTTGAGCGGCTTACCGATGCGGCTATTGCTAGCGATTTCGAGCAGGGCGTTCTCGATCCGCTTTTGAAGTGGCGAATGTAGCGAAGTAATGAACTTCTGCGCCGAAGAAGAGAATCGAAGTTCCATTATTTGCGCGAGCGGTGTGGCTTCTTGGTCTTAGGCTGCTGATGACCAAAGACTTGCTCGAAAGAAAAAGTATTCTTGTTCGCAAGGTCTAGATCGGCTTGGCGAATGGCACGCATCGCCTTAGGGTTGCTGAGAATTTCGAGCGTTTCTTCCCAGGCCTCGTATTCGTCGTAGCTCATGATGACCGCGGCCGGCTTGCCGTTCGACGTGATGATGGTTCGATCGAGGCGTTCGTCGGCGGCCTTGATGATCTGCGGCAGATTGGCGCGCGCTTCGGTGATGGGAATGGTCTTGGTGGGCATAGTGGCTCTCTGTACAGAATTGTGTACAGATCATACTTGAAGGTGCTTGGTTTGTCAAGCGGAAAAATAATCGAGCCGATCTCAATTCGAGATCGGCTCGATGTGTTGGTGGACAAGTTGGCCACTTGTCCAACATATCTTACTTCGTCACGAGTTGAATGTTCGTGCCCGTTTCGTTAGTATGATACTCATACTCTTGTCCATTCGCGCCCAGTACAATCTTGTAGCCCGAGGTAAGCACTTGCGCGCACATTTTGCCGGGCAATTGAACGCCCAAGCAGGCATCCGGCCAATCGATCTGATCGGCGCTGACGAGTTGAATCGTATCCGGATCGACGCTGAGCTTCAGCATCAAATCGCCGCGCGCGAGTAAAGCTGCTTGAGGCGCATTCGCCCACGCTTCGGCCTGTTGCTTCGTCAGCATCATGCCGCCCGGCTTGACCACACCCGATGAAGATTGATCAGCTTGCAGGACAACACGGCCATCGGCATTCGTGTGAAATTCATACTGATTGCCCTTCGCGCTCAAGACAACCTTGTAGCCAGAGGTGAGCACTTGCGCGCACATTTTGCCGGGCAATTGAACGCCCAGGCAAGCATCCGGCCAATCGATCTGATCGGCGCTGACTAAAACGATCGTGTCGGGATCGATGCTGAGCTGCGCGACCAACATTGCGCGTGCGGCTAACGCGGCTTGCGGCGCATTCGCCCACGCATTCGCTTCGGGCCGCGTCTGCAATCCGGTGTTAGGGCCGGAGGCAGTTGGCACAGCCGTTGGCTGAGACTGCGCCGTCGGTGTTACCGCTGGACTGCAGGCGGCGATCAATAAGGTGATCGCCAAAACAATTGTTAGATATTTAGAAGTCTTCATGTTAAGTCTCCTGACTGGTAAGTATACCCTTGGATTCCTTCACCCTCTAAGACGATCCAATTCTCTAAAAGTTCCACGCACATAAAACAGCGGCTCGAGCGATCGAGCCGCTGTGATGGAAATTCATTCAACATTATTGCGATCGTTTGCGGCGCGTCTCGCCCAAACTGGCCGATAAGCCCAACAACGCGCCGATGATTGCGCCGACGATCAATTCGATTAGATCGGGCGATCGACGCGCGAAGATTGCAAACAACAGCGCCACAATCGCGCCACCGATTGCGCCCAGCAGCATGATCAGTACACGTTTGCGGCCGGTTAGTCGCCCATACACTTCACTCATGCGCCGAGTATACCACTAACCTTTATCAACTAACTTCCAACCTCTAATTTTCAATTCACTTCACTTTTCAAGCGGGGCGTGCTATACTAAACCCATTCGATCAAGAGATATCGATCTTGAGGCGGTGATCGGTCATTCATGACCACTGAGCCTGTCGCCAATAAATCTATCTGGATCGATCGCTTGCAGCACTGGGGCCTGGGCGGTGTGGCCTCCAGCTTGATCGATGTTCTGCGCCCGCTCGGATTTTTCGGCAGCCAGGCGATCATTATGGCTTCGCCCGTGCTGACAACTTTTGTTGATCCCGATCGGTTGGATCGCCTATCGGGTTTATTGGAAGACCCTGATCGGCTTGCGCAGCTCAGTCGGCTGCTCGCTGAATCGCATGAGGACCAATCATGAGCGCACCCATCGTCATCGGGCTGATCGCCCTAATCTTCTTTTTTATCTTCCAAATATTTTTCACCGTAAGATTTACCACCGGCCGCCGGCCGCGCTTTCGATCGATCACGGTCTTTAACGCGCTGCATGGACAAATGGGCCGCGCGATCGAATCGGGCAAAGCGCTGCATGTCTCAGTCGGCACCGGCAGCATCAGCGGTGAAGATATGGCCACGACACTCGCGGGCATATCGATCGTCGAGTTCTTGGCGGACGAAGCCGCCGCCAGCGGCATCGCGCCTGTGATCACCACCTCCGATTCAACTGCCTTGTTACTGGCTCAAGACACGCTGCGTCGTCCGCATATTCGACAGGGCGATCTGAGCGGCTACCAACCTTTATCGGCGCAGCAATTAGCCTTGAATTCCACCCAATATGCCGCCGCGACGATGGATTATCTGGCGCACGATCAAGTTTCAGCCAACGTCATGTCGGGCGCGTTCGGCGTCGAAGTCGGCTTGATCGAACATGAGGCCGACAAGCAATCGCTGTCGCAGATGACCGGCGCGGCCGATCCGCGCGCGCTAGCGATCATGTTGGCGGCGCACGAGAACGTGTTGATCGGCGAAGAGATTTATGCCGCCAAAGCTTATTTGCAGGCGCGGCCTCAGCACTTGGCGAGTTTGCGCGCGCAAGATGTGCTGCGCTGGTTGATCGTGTTGGGTGTCACCGTCGGATTTTTATACAGTTTCGTGGCGCGTTGATCGATCGCTGCACCGGAGTTAGAGCGTGAGACGTTTATTTACCAGCATTCTTCCAACTGTTATAACGGCCTTGGCTGGACTGGTCGTCTTTCTCAGTTTCCTGCTGCCCGCTCTAACCGATTGGCGCGCGTCCCTGGTGAGTATTGCGGTCATCATCGCGGCTTTTGCCGTGGTGCTCGGTTTTGTGAATTTGATCTTGGGTGTCCACATTCAACGCATTCGACAAGGCCAAGGTGCGTTTTACAGCCTCAGCTTGATCTTGTCGGCGATGTTGACGCTAGGTGTGTTGATCGCCGAGCGGCTCTTGCTGGCAGCCGATCCGACTCATCCGGTCAGCACGTTTATCTTCAATAACATTATTACGCCGATGCAATCATCACTTGGCGCGCTGCTCGCTGTTTTCCTGGCCGTGGCGGCCTTTCGGATGCTGCGCCGCCGACGCACAGCGGGCGCTGTCTGGTTCTTATTATCGGCCTTGATCGTGTTGATGACCCAAGTGCCGCTGCCCTTTGCGATTAATCCGGACGGCAGCGCCGCGAATTTTC
>JBGQGR010000203.1:0-6130 GCA_041497495.1 Anaerolineae bacterium
ACCGAGCACTTGTTGGCCGCGCGCCGCGCGGGTCGCTACGCGCGCACCTACGTGGCGCTCGCGGCCAAGGCGCCCGATCCACCGCAAGGCGACTGGCGCTCCGCCATCGCGATCGACCCGCGCGAACGCCGCAAGCGATTGGCAGGCGGTGTGGTCTCGTTCATCCTTGCGCTTAGTGTCTTGGCGATTCTAATGGCAACCGGTACGAGCCGTTGGTGGCGTCTGCCGCTTTTTCTTTTGTTCGCAGGTGCAACGTCGGGGTTCTTTCAATGGCGCGATAAAATTTGAGTAGGCCTGTCGGCGCGAGGTTCGCGCCAATTGGGCGATCAAGTAGAGAAGATAGAAGATCCGGCTGAATTAGCACAAGTACGGCAGCAGGCGCGCCGGGTACAACTTAAAGCGATGTTAGTGGCTATCCCGTTGACATTGCTTGCACTGATGTTGCCAATGTAATGTCAAACACTACCAGGAGAATATCAAGAGATGACTCAAACTCAGCCAGACTTTGTTGCCCCAGCTTCTGAAACGACACTCGAACGAGTTGCCGATCAGATTCGGGCACGAAATATCGAGGTCTTGATTGTTAACAATGGAGAAGAAGCACGACAGATTGTGCTGGACGCGGAACCCGTTAAAAACTTTCACTGTGCCGTCATCCATGCGAACCGGAATGCGGAAATGAAATTCACGCAGCGGCCAGCGCATTAAGTCCTTCGCATCTTGGGTTAGCCCCAGCAAATCCGCGCCTTGATCGAACTGCGCTTGAGCGGTCTCGAAGGGATTCTTCGATTCAGTCATAGTTATCTCTCCTATTCAAATTTGACGGCGAAGTCGATCGCCGATTCGTTGCGACAAAAAAAGCGACCCGAATTGGTCGCTGTTATTCAATAGATGTAATGCGTCCCTTCGCGGTTGCCCACGCTCGATCGACGGGCGGACTCAGCAGGACATTGCATTTGGCTCATGGGAAGACTCTTATAATTCTCATTCTACAATGGAATGGCGCAAACTGTCAAAAGTCTTCGGCGTAAATAGCGGCTATCTCTAAGACGTTGTCTATGGCGTGACGGTAGTGATGATCATAGCCGCCCGCGTTCCTTGCTCGTCATCCCACGTTGCCAGTGGGATATGTAATTCGTGCGCGACGGCCACATAGACAGCGTCCGCGCCGCGCAATTGCAGATCGGCGGCCAACTGTGCGGCTAAATCGCCTGCTCTCTGATCGATCGGCGTGAGGCGAAGCGATGGTGTCTGTTTCATTCGAGCAATGGCTTGAGCAGCCAGCGCCGAATTGCCGGTTCGCCGCGCAATGGCTCCAGCGACTTCTGGCAATACCAAAATTGGGGCAAGCAGCAACTCATTTGTATTGACCTGCGCTTCAAGCCATTGTCGGCTTTGAGCATGGTGAATGTCGGCGGGTAGCCAAGCGCTTATCCAGACACTGGCGTCAACGACGATACTCATCGACGGCCTTCACGCACCGCCTCAACGGCTGAGGGAGTGCCTTTCCATTCGCGACCGATCTCGGCGGCGAGTTGATCCCAGTCCGACCAAAAAGCATCGATCTTTTTGCGCGATGCTTTTGTACGTTTCACTGGCACCAATTGCGCAATGACTTCACCGTGATAAGTGATTTCTATGCTTTCGCCTTTCTCGCGCACTCGTCGCAAGATTTGACTGGTATTGGCTTTAAGTTCGCGAATCCCGATTGTTGACATAGCGCTCTCCATGTGTCCACATTTGTAGGCACATTATACCACGGCCATTATCGCATCGATTGTAGATGCTTTTTCAAGAACTAAGCACAATCATAACCGGCTAGTGTTCGCATCCTTTGCCATACCTCTTGATGGTCAATTGGATCAGCAAACAGACTTGGCCGAGCAACTCTTTAAAAGGGTTGCTGACATAGCACATGCCACAGGCAGTAGATATGAGCGATCTCCTATCCGATCTTCACCATAAGCCGGGCGGTCTTATTTTCGGCGACATGTCACGGTTTGTCGATTGAATTGTTCAATCATACGTAGACAACAAAGTATATCTTCCCTACATTTGCAGTCGTAAGGAGGAACGGTGCTGCAAGCGCAATTAGGGTTGCTTGCCCAACCCGGCATCTCGCGCGCGCATAATGGCTTGTGCGCGGTCGGCGACCTGGAGTTTGGCGAAGATGTTCGAGACGTGATTCCGCACCGTTTTGGGCGCGAGCGACAGCCGTTCGGCAATTTCCGGATTGGTGTGATGCTGTGCAATCAAATCGAGAATCTCGCGCTCGCGGTCACTCAGTTCGGGAAATGCGTGTGCAGGTACCGCGGGTTTCGGCGCGGCAAAATATTGCATCAGCCGCTTGGCGATGGCCGGGCCAAAGATTGCCTCGCCGCTCGCGACGCCGTGGATGGCTCGCACGATCTCGGCTTTGAGCGCGCCCTTGAGCAAATAGCCGCGCGCCCCCGCGCGGAGCGCAGCAAAGACCGACTCGTCATCTTCGAACATTGTCAGCATCAAGATGCTGATGTGCGGACTGGCATAAATGATCTGGCGCGTCGCCTCGATGCCGTTGATGCCTGGCATTCGAATATCCATCAGGATCACATCGGGCTGCAGTCGATTGGCGAGTTGGATTGTCTCTTCACCCGTCGTCGCTTCTCCCACTACCTCGACATCGTCAACCGACTGGAGCAAATTCCGTAACCCTTGGCGAAAAGGTGCAGAGTCCTCGGCAATTAGAATTCGTACTTTATCCATCTTCGTCCTGTTAATGCGCGAGAGGCAGTCGCACGATCACGCATGTGCCTCCACCCCGCGTGGATTCAATCATGCAACTGCCCCCCAATTCGACGGCGCGCTCGCGCATGGAAATCAAGCCGACACCTGCGCGCACATCGGGCGGCAAGCCCACGCCATCATCACTGATTTCCAATCGCAACCCGTCCTGAGTGGAAATCCGTACGGTGCAATGCCGCGCGCGTGAGTGGCGCGCGGCATTATTCAATGTCTCTTGCGCAATGCGATAGGCAGCCACTTCAACTGCCGCGGACAACAGGGGTAGCGGTTCGGGTGCATCAATTTCGATGTGCAAGCCATTTGGAAAATTCGCGGCAGACTGTCGCAGCGCGCCGACCAAACCCAGTTCATCGAGGGCAGGCGGGCGCAAATCGTAAACGAGGCGACGGATATCTTGGAGCGCGGCTTGCGCTTTCACCGTAATCTCCGCTAATGCCGCTTCCGTCTTGTCTGGATCGATGTGTGTCCATTCACGTGCGTTATCGGCTTGCATCGCGAGCGAGGCCAGCACAGGTCCCAGCCCGTCATGCAAATCGCGGCGAATGCGGCGGCGCTCTTCCTCCCGTGCCGTAACGAGGCGTGCGCGCGAATGTTGCAAATCACTCGTTAGGCGCACCGCGTGCGCGGCGATGCTCGCTTGATTCGCCAGTGTTTCGAGCAAGCGCATATCCGCGTCGCTGAATTTTTCTTCGCCCACGCGCGGCGCGATGACGAGTTCACCGAGTGGTTCGTGCTGATAAATCAAGGTGAGACGGACGAACGACGACGGTGATGTGACATCACGTATACCGCGTGAGTTAGGCGCTATGCGTGATATCGCGTCATGACGACCGATGATCGGCGACGGGAATGTGACTTGCGTCTTTCGTCCTCCCTCCTTCATCAACTCAATCGCCGCATACGGCACCCTCAACGCCTGCGCGACGGTTTCGACAATCGTTGGTAGGACCGCATCCGGCGCTAGCGTCGCTTCGAGTCGCTGCCCCAAACGCGAAATGACGGCATACGGATCGTCGCGTTCGCCGTAGGTCAGACGATTGACGCCACGCTGCAAGCGTTCGCGCCACGGTTGAAAAAGGACGGCGACCAGCGCGGTCGCGAGCAGCGAGATGACCAAGTTGCCACTCGTCTGGAACAAAGCGCCGAGGATCACGATCAGAAGAATGTAAATCGCTGCGATACTGGCGGTGAGCGTGCCGTATACCAGCGCCCGATTGATGATAACGTCAATGTCCCACAGGCGATAGCGCATCACCGCAATCGCGAGCGAGAGCGGTAGAATTGTGAGCGTTAACCACCAAGCCAATCCGTTTAAGGGCTGCCACCACGGGTGTGCAACGCCCGCTGGTATCTGTAAGACCACAGCGTATGGGATCTGGAGAATTCCCATTATGACGAAGCTCAGAAGCAAGCCGAACACCACCCATTTGGATTGCTGTCGTTCGACAGGACTGGCGACACGGCGATAGCGATAGATTTGGGCGTAGATGCCCGCGCCCAGCAGAACCACATAGGCACTGATGATGAACCACGCGAGCGGCGTCATCGTCGAAGTCCATTCGGCTGAAAAGACGCGAATAAAGGCAGGCACCAAGAGCAGCAGCAGTGCCGCGTAACGTGTCCAGCTCGGAACGAAACGCCCGTTGGGGAAAAGATAAAAGAGGAGCGGCATCACGGCAAACAGCGCGCTTTGAATTTCGAGGATAGCGTCCGGTGAGATTGCCATCCCGTTCTGCGCGGGAGCCCCGGGAATCAAAGAAGGAAGAAAACCGTTGAGCATGTCGAGGGGGCCCGCTACCACTATGCCGTATGCCAAGAGGAACAACGAGACGAACAGCGTCATTGGCTCTTCGCGTTTTTTCCAAAAGAGCAGCGCGGCGAGACCGAGCGAGACCAACCCGGCCAGTATGGACACGACCCCGTGCGCAAGACCCATTGCCGCGACGTACCAGCTTGGCGCATCAATCGGAACGCCGATTCCCGCGCCACTGAAGCGCAGAGCGTAGCCCCGCGGGATTGCCGCCATGAAAATGAGCAACGCGAGCGCGGCGCTGACTAACCACACTGCGTTGATGACAGAGCGCAGACGCACTATGCGCCTGGTGAAGGATGGCATTAGCGAATTATAAATCCGATTCGCGGGGTTTGCCACATTGGATTATTGATGACATTGGCTCAGCTCGCCTACGCGGATGCCGGCTTGCGCCAGATGCGCAGACCTAAAGCGATCAGTGCCAATCCGCCGATGAGCAGGCCCACCCATGCCGCGATGCTGGACCATATCGAGTTGCAGCCGTCGGCGCAAAACACCAGAATCGTCATCCAGTCTTGAGCAACCCAGAAGAGCAACCCGACCGCGAACGCAGCAATGATTCCCAGGCGGTTCCCACCCTTGGCGGCGATCAAGCCCATGATCCAGACGCCAATGAAGACGGCGTAGCCGACTGCGATTATCAGCTCCATACCGGGGAAATCTCTAGGATAGACGAACATCGAATCGATGAACCCGCGAAAGAGTTCGATCAACAGCGCGGCAAACGACAGTGTGATTGCGCCGTTGAGTGAAGTGAACAGATTTTTCATTGGACCGATCCTCCTATTGGATGAAAATTGCTCAATTGGTTACGCGGTCTGCGATAGCAGTGCAATGCCGATCACGAGGGGCATGAAATGATGCAGAAAGGGAATATAGATACCGCGCCGCGTGATTAGGGAAATCATCAACCACCCCATGTTCCAAACAAGGATAACCCAACCGATCCATGCGGCCAGCAAGCCGGCCTGAAGCAACGAGCCCCCGATAGCTGCTTGGGCCAGAAATGCTAGGACGACATAGATGACTATGAGCGGGTAGTTTTTCTCGAATCCTTGAGTGAGGCTAGACGCTTCGGCGACCACTGCCAGGATGCCACCGAAGAGGTACGCGGTCGCGCCCGTTCGCGCCAGCACGCGACCGTCGGTATTCTGAAGCTGTGCCTCGAGCAACACAAATCCTATAGCGGTCAGAACGACAGCCGCCATGATGAAACTTCGTTCCCACGCGAAATAGGCGTGGCTCGGTGGGGCACCACCCCGGATTCCGCCCCGAATCCAAAACATTGATGCACCGACGAAAAAAACGACGAAGCTCAGGATCAAGACAGAACCTGCTGAATGTTCGATGCTCCAAAATCGTGGGTCAATCATCAGTTTTCCAATCGTTACTTGGCTGGCCCTTCAACGGGCGGCAGGCTGTGTAGATAAGCGTAGATGGCCTTTAGCTCCTCGTCGGTTGCGACCGCCCGCACCTCCGGCCAGGGCATAGTTGGCTCTGTCCTGCCGCTGGGCAGTGTGAGAGTTGGCACCG
>JBGQGR010000204.1:0-6122 GCA_041497495.1 Anaerolineae bacterium
AATCACCACTAATGATGCCAGTGGATGCGATCGGCGGCGTGCCATCGACCCTGAAGTTCACACTCGTATCGGGCGATTGGACGTTGCCCGCCAGATCAGTCGCTCGCGCGTGAAGCGTGTGCAAGCCTTCGGTGATGGGGACTTGATACACGAATGTCCAGGTGGCACCGGACTCAAGCGGCAGCCATGGTCCACTATCTTCACGCAATTCAAGACTGGCAACACCTGTGCCCGAATCGCTGGCGGTGCCGCCGATGCCCAACAGGATGCCGGGTTTGTAGTAAGTGTTGTTCGCAATTGAATCGATCGTGGAGTGCGGCAGGTCGGCATCGATCGTCACAATCGTCGGCGCGGGCGGCTGCGCAGTGAGTGTGCCAATCGGTGGCGGTGCCAGACGCGTCAGCGCCAATCGATCGACGAAGAGGCGTCGATCGTCGCCGTGATTCACATCCCATGGCGCAATATTCGCTGTCAAATCACAGCCACTGGCATTACAGGCTAAACCCAAACCCAGCGGCGAGATCAACGTCGAGGCCGGGCCAGTCGTTAACCAGTTAATGCTCTGCCGCACCCCGCGCGGACTGCCATCGGGCGCGATCGCTTGATAGTAGCCCGTTGAAGTTCCACCTGGATTGAGCGTGCTCCACGCGACGAGCCAATGCTGATTGGTTGGATCGTAAGCGACTTGTGGCGGATACAAAGTTGTGTCGCTGCCCCGATTGCCGATCGTCAGCTCAGCGGACGTACTGCCGGGTGTCAACAGTCGCGATGCGATCGCATCCGTGCCGAGTTGATAAACAACTAAAGTCGTCGTCGAATTCGGATCGTAAGACAACTGCGAATAGGTTTCACTGCTCAATGAAGCAGCAATCGATCGAATGCTGCCAGCCAGATAAACGCCGCTGCTATTAACAGCCGCTAACCACAGATCCGTATTCGAGATAGTGACTTCGTTTTCCCACGCGACCCAATATCGATCGCCCGCCCACACGACATCAACGTTGCGATCGATCGCTGCACCGTTTGCGCCGAGATCATCCAAGCGCTGCGCGGCAGCGATCGGCGTGCCGTTGTTATTGTACGCGCGTACATTGATCTGTCCATTGTTCTGCCACGCGACGAGGAAGCGCGTGCCATCGCTGGCAATCGCGGGTTGAACCTCGTCGTCGCTTGTACTCGCGATCGAGAACGGAGCACTCGCAATCGGGCCGGGCTGCACGATCGAGCCAAGCACATCGAAATTGCCGCCGACTTTTTCGGACCAGACCACTAAGCATTTCCCATTCGAGGCGCAGGCCACATCTGGCGGATACGGCGCTTTGGCCGCGCTGCCGCTATCGACATTGATCGACGTGCCGTAGTTTGTATCGACTTGATATAGAGTGATGCGGCCATTCGTCAATTCAGTATCGCTTTGATTGTTACTCGGCGCGTTCAATACAGCAGCGACGTAAGCTGTGCTCCACGTCGGCGCATTCGCAATTGAAGTGTGCCACGGATAATTTGTAATCGCGATCGATGATTGCACGCGCGGTTGCCAATTCCAAATCGTGGCCACGCTATCGCGCAGCACAGCCGTCGCCGTGGGATTGATGGTGACCTGCTGCGTACCGCCGCCATTCGCGACGGTGAAAGGCGTGAGGAATTGATAACTCTGCGCGGGCAGCAAATTGGTATACACTCCCGTTGACACGAAACCGCCAAAGGGTGCCGGCATCGCTACTTGCACATTGCCATCCAGATACAAATTGCTCAGGCCCGTCCAGCCATTGCGAACCGTTGTGGTGTAAGTGCTCGTATCGCCGCCGCGAATGATGTTGTCGCCATCGACGGGCTGCGTCGTCACGACCAACGGATTCTCGGTCGGCACCCGCGGATTGAACGGATAGAGCGCCGGATTCAAGAGATGCAAAGTGTATTCGTTGTAATCGCTGATGCCATCGCCATCGGTATCGGGATCGACTGGACTGGAAGTCACATGCGTCTTGAGATTATGGATCGGATCGTAAGTGAAATCCCAACCGCGCACTTCTTGAAAATCGGTCAAGCCATCGCCATCAGTGTCGACCTTGGTCGGATCGCTGCCGATGCGCATTTCTTCGGCGTCGGGCAGGCCGTCCCCATCCGTGTCTTTTTTGGTTGGGTCGAGCGCGTAGCCGCCATCTTTGGAACTGATCGAACTGATCTGCAATTCGTATTTGTCCGATAGTCCATCGCCATCGGTATCCCAGTTGTTATCATTCGGATCGAGGCCGCCTTGACTGAGCGCGATCAGGCCATCACCATCCCGATCGAGCTGCGGACCGATCGCGCTGTCCCAATTCATCGCATAGAATGTATCGAGACTGGTGGGCAAGACATCGAAGATATACACATCACCTAGTGATTGATTCTCTGAGCCGCCGGTCTTGGTGACTTTGCAATTTGATAATGCGCTGATGCCCCAACATTCAAAAGACGGCAGCGCATAACCGACGCTGAGATAGAGATTGATCGGACGATTGATGCCGACCGACAGTGGAATGTTCGGGCTATTGACGGTCTTATATGAATAGCCTTCATACAAGTAACTATCCGCTGGCTTGATTACCACCCAGTAGCTATCATAGAATTCGGTCGTTAGATCATGCGAAGTGGTGTCGATGTTATAATTGAAAGCCGACTTGCTCACGGTGTCTTCCGTGTAAAAATTGTACAGACTGAGGTGATCGTTGTTGGATGACTTTAACTTCACATGATTCGTCAACAGCGCCTTGACGATGACTGAGTTGTTGTCGGCAAAGCCGCGTTCGGGCTGGGCCAAATGGACATTCATGTTCTGAAGATTGACAAGATCAGGGTTATCGGAGTAGACCAAAAGATCGCCGCCGTACAGCACGCCGGCGATCGCATTCGTCAACCAGCCCGTGACCGAAAAGTCTACGCCCAACAATAACAAGACGACATCTGCTACTGCGACCACGGCTACGACCAACATGCCGATCACGGTAAAGGCCAAAGCAAAGAAGACGATGGCCAGGATGGTCGAGGCAATCGCTTGCGACAGAACATAGTTGAAGGTGAGCGAGCCGGGGGTGATCGAGCCGGTGGCCCATTGATAAATGAACACGCCCCACACAATCGCGATCGAAATGATCAGCCCCAAGACGTTGGCGAACCGTGTCAGGCCGATGATCTCTGATGAAGCCGTCAGCACGCCGCCGATCGCACTGCCGATCGTCGCACCGGCTTGCAGCAAGCGGCTGACGATCCGCGAAATGGAAATGACCGGCATGACGATCTGCATGAAGGCCATTAAGCCGCCGATGCCGACCGCCAAACCAATTCGGGCGCGGGTGGGATCGCCGAAATACTGTGACAGCATCTTCGGTATATCGGTGAACAGCACGATGATCATGATGAACATCACCGCCCGCGCCGTGATCCCCGCTGATGTCCAGCGATTCGCATTGACCTTGCTCGCAATCCAGCCAAGGAATTTGGGCGCAGTGGCGATCGTATCCTTGATGCGGCCGGTGACCATCACCGAGGTTTTAACGTGACCCAAATAATTCATTAACGGCTTAAACGCGAGTTGGGTGCTGGCGATCGGCGACAGTTGCGAAGCTAGCAGCATATTCAGGCCGCCGCGCAGCGTCGTTAAACTGGCTTTGAGAATCCGGGCTCCCAGCGGCACGTCCGGCAGGCTGCCGGTTGGTGTATTCAACTGGATATTGCCGTCTTTAATCACACTGGAGACGCCTTGATACAAAGTCAAGTAATACAGTTCCAAATAAAAGCGCATTCCATCGGCTACACTTGGATCAGATTCGTCGAGGAATTGACCGGCATAACGTCGATCGAGTTCCTGCCAATATTGATCAATCGGCACGGAAGTCCACGGGCCGCCTTGACCGCGAAACGGCGCCCAATTCATGGTGATCGCAGTCCGCAGGGTGACGCCGCTGGTGGTATTGAGATTGAGGGTCAGCACAGAACCATTCCAATTGACTTGGCCGCCTGAACCGAACTGACTCACATCTAGATTAAGCGGCCGGAAGGATTCTTCACGTGCATATAAGAGCGTGGGCGTGATCGGCGTGCTGACCGTGGAGTAAGCGCCGAACGCGGACTGCAGCACATTCACGTTATCGGACTGCGCGATCGTCATGAGGGCCGCGTCGCGATGCGGATACGATTTGACTTGCACGCCGAAGACATTGGGCAAATTCCAACGTTCGGTGCTGCTCACCGCTCCGTTGGTCGTCCGATTGAAGCGGCGAGCGATCTCGGCCACGCTGATGTCCGCCTGATTGTCGTGGTTATCATCGCGGGCGGGCATGAAAGTTTGATCGAGACCCTGCGACAACATGAACAGGTTGGTGTCGTCGTTGCGATTCGAATCGACCGATGGGTCTTCGTAGATGAACGCCACATTCACGCCGTGATCTTCACGCAGCGTCAAGCCCGTCATGCGCCATTGATCGTCGTAGTAAGTGTGAACCACTTGCAGCACGTTGTTTTGAATTGAAGTGCATTGGCCGAAGGCATTGACTTGTGCGCAGGCGTTGTCATTCAAAGCTTGCACGACCCACACGAGACGCACTTGCTGCGCGTTGCCCCAGGATGCATTCGGGAGATAAATCATCTTGCCGTAAAAGGCGACGTTCTCGCCGCCGATCGGATCGGCAGTGAGCTGCAAAGGCACATAAACCGCTTTTTCGGTGCCGTTGTCGTTGAGTTTCTGAACGAGGATACCGTAGTTGCTTAATGTCGTCGCATCCGGCAGGTTCGTTGGGTTACCGCTGATGCGAAATTCCAGCATCGGCACTAGCCGCACATCGCCGTTCGCGTTAGGTGACAAGGGCAGACTGGGGTCTTTGTCGGCGAAAGTTTTATTGTCTTGGTCTTGAATTTGACCTTGAGTATCGTTGCCGGGCCAATCGAGCACGTTAAAGGCATACCACAAGTGCTTTGGATTAGTCGGTCGAATCTGAAATTCGACGTAGGTGGTTTGACTGATCGCCAGTCCATCGATGCGCAGTTGGAATGGATTAGAGTCGCTGAAAATCTGAGAACTCTTTTGGAATGGGGAGAGATCGAGATTGTCAGGCACGCCATCGCCGTCATTGTCGCGATCGAAAAGATCAGGCACGCCATTCCCATTGGTGTCCCACGTCGCGTGCAGCGTGCCGGGCCGATTCCATTCTTGCCCGTCGCTGATGCCGTCTTTGTTCGTATCGGGTTCGGTCGGATCGGTTGAGTAGTGTTGACTGTTGTAATCGAAGCCAGTGACTTCTTCGTAATCAGTCACGCCATCGCCATCAGTGTCGGCTGAATTGGGATCAGTCCCCAAGATCGATTCTTGATAATCGGTCAGACCGTCGTGATCGGTATCAGTTGGATCGCTGGGATCGAGTGCCGTATGCGATGGAGCGGGTAGAGTGAGTAAAGACGGAGCGGCATCAGCCGCCTGCCCATTTTGAGGACGGGCAGGTTGTTGGGCAATGGCCTGGCTTTTCTGCAAGGATTGAAGCGCTTGCGCCATTTGACTAGGCGCGGCTAACTCTTGTTGATGCTGCGCTTGTTGATCGGAATAAGTGGCGGCGGCGTTCGCTTGCAGCGTCGGCGCAAAGGTCATTGAGAGAACGATCGCGATCGATAGGCTGGTATAGATGCGGCGCGAATGTCCACGCGTGACCGCGATGTAACACAGACCGATTACGATCAAAATGCTTAACGCGCTGGCCGCCGTGTGTGAGATCGATCGCGCGGTGTCGTCAGCTACACCGATCGAGTTAGCTGCGCCCGCTGGATTGATCGCGGCGCTCGATCCGAAGTTGGAGAAATCGGCGGTGACGGTGGCTTCGATGCGTCGATCGGTCTGCGGTGGAAAGTGCAAATGAATGATCTGTCGATACGGCAGGCCATTCGCATCAATCCACAGTTCACCCTCGCCGGTCATGCCCATGTACACATCGGGCAGATTCAATTCACCGAAGGGCGGCAGCTGACCGGCTGCCCTCAATCGCTGTTCAGTCTGATCGCGCACATACTTGGCAAAAGCCGGGCCATCGATCTGATAAGTGTAGCGAGTGAAGTTAGCGCCCCCGTTCATCACAGCGCTCGCCTGCGTCACATCG
>JBGQGR010000205.1:0-6116 GCA_041497495.1 Anaerolineae bacterium
ATCGGGTTGGCATCGCCAGAGTCTGCATCGATGTTATAATATCGGCAAGGTAAAGACTCATGGGCATCGAAGAGTTGCTGAAGAACAAACGCGAAGAGATCTTGAAGATTGCGGCCAAGCACGGTGCGTACAATGTGCGGGTCTTCGGCTCGATCGCGCGTGGCGAGGCTGGTCCAAGCAGCGATGTTGATTTGCTGGTCGACGTTGGCCCGGGCCGCTCGTCGTTCTTTCCCGCTGGATTGTTGGCGGACTTGGTGGATTTGCTCGGCTGTAAGGTGGATATTTTAACGGAGAACGGCTTGCATTGGTACATTCGTGATCGAGTCTTGAAAGAAGCCGTGCCGCTATGAAAGATGAGCGGTTATACCTGATTCATATTCAAGAATGCATCGATCGCATTTTGCGTTACACCGTCGAGGGCGGTGACGCCTTTCTGGAAGATACCAAGACGCAGGACGCCGTCATTCGCAACTTGTAAACTCTGGCTGAATCAACGCGGCGGCTGTCCGATGATCTGAAAGCGCGTTATCCGCAAGTCGATTGGCGCAGTATCGCTGCGTTTCGCAATGCGGCCGTGCATGATTACTTGAGTATCGATCTCAGACAAATCTGGGACATCGTTCAGGATGATCTACCGCCGTTGAAACAGCACATCGATGCCATTCTCAAGTCGATGTGAGCCACCATAGATCAAAGACAATCATTCAAGAAGCCCGATCGTGGTTGCGCTCGGGCTTTTTGTTTGAAGTGAATATTTTGCCCCCGCCCGCGTTCGCGCGGGCGCTCGACATTGCCACACCAACCCGCATTGACGAATTCCCGCTCGATGAGTTACACTACTACCGACGAGCAGACCGTATAGGAAGTTTAGCATGACCCGCAAAATCGGCATTATCGATCTGGGTTCCAACACCAGCCGCTTGATCATCATGGCCTACACGCCGGGCGTTGCCTTTCAGTTGATCGATCAGCTGCGCGAGCGCGTGCGCTTGAGCGAAGGCATGGGCGCGGAAAATATTTTGCGCCCCGAGCCGATGGCGCGCACGATTCGCTTGCTCAATGTCTTTCGCATGTTGTGCGAAGCGAACGGCATCGACACGATTGTCGCGACGGCGACCAGCGCGGTGCGCGATGCGCGCAATCAGGCCGAATTTTTGGATCGAGTCCAAAAAGAGGCCGGTTTATCGTTGCGGGTCCTCAGCGGCGACGAAGAAGCGTCCTACGGTTATCTCGGCGCCGTCAACAGCCTGCCAATTCAAAACGGTCTCGTGATCGATATTGGCGGCGGCAGTCTGGAATTGGGCCGCGTGCAAGATCGACAGTTGGCGCAGACAGCCAGCCTCCCACTCGGCGCAGTGCGTTTGACCGAAACTTTCATTCGCAACGATCCGCCCAAGCGTGTGGACTTACGCATGCTCGATCGCTATATCGACGCGATGCTGGGCAGCATCGATTGGTTGAAGTCCGGATCGGGCGGCACGCTGATCGGGTTGGGCGGCACCGCTCGCACGCTGGCCAAGATCGATCAAGCGCGCCGGCACTACCCACTCGATCGATTGCACGGCTATACGGTCTCGCTGACCTCGATCGAAAATATTCTGCACGATCTCGAGCAACTGCCGTTGAGCAGGCGCGAGAAAGTGCCCGGCCTGAGCAGCGATCGCGCTGATGTGATCATCGGCGGCACGCTGGCGCTGACGCGCTTGATGCATCAAGCCGGTTATCATGAAATGACGATCTGCGGTCAGGGCTTGCGCGAAGGTTTATTCTACGAACAGTTCTTGAAAGATTCAGGCACAGCCTTAGTACCCGATGTGCGCGCGTTTGGCCTCGCGAATCTCGCCTATCTCTACAACATCCACTGGCCGCATGCGCGGCACGTGCAGCAGCTGGCTGTGTCGATGTTCGATCAGTTGAAAGCGCTGCATCACTTCGGCCCGTTCGAGCGATCCGTTTTATCGGGCGCGGCGCTGCTGCACGACATCGGCGTGTCGATCGATTTCTACGATCATGATCAACATTCGTATTATTTGATCTTGAACGCCGAACTGCCCGGTTTCAGTCATCGCGAGATCGCGTTGATGGCTTTGCTGGCGAAGTATCATCGACACGGCACGCCCAGCGTCGATGCGTTTCGCGGACTGCTGACGCAAGCCGATGAGAATCGCGTGCGCAAGCTCAGCGCGCTGCTGCGCCTCGCCGAATATTTGGAACGCGGCCGCACACAGGTCATTCAATCGATTACGTGCCGTGCGCGCGGCAAAGTCGTAAACTTGATCGGTCGCACGCGCGGCGACGCCTCGATGGAAATGTGGGCCGCCGATCAAAACGCCGATCTCTTCAAGCAAACTTTTCACCGCGATTTAGTGATCCGATTGGAAGCACAAGCCGACCGGGATCTCAGCTCAACTCCGATCGAGCCAGCTGGCTCAGTGGACGCTGAACCGTTGTGGTCGCGCGTGCGGGAGTTGATCGAACAAAAATGAAAAATCTTGCGGGCAGTCATTCCCGCGAAAGCGGGAATCCAGATCGGTTAACGACTGGGCGCCCGCCTTCGCGGGTGTGACACTGCGTAACAATCGCAGGAGGACAACATGGCATCACTTCGCAAACCGAACTATCCCGGCAAACTGTTCATCGTCGAAGGCATCGACGGCTCGGGTAAAAGCACGCAGCTGGATCTGCTGCGCAAGTGGCTGATCAGCGAAGGCTACTTAGTCGCCTTTAGCGAATGGAACTCATCGCCGGTCGTGAGCGAGGCGACGCGGCGCGGCAAGAAACAAAAATTATTAACGCCGACGTCGTTCAGCTTGATCCACGCCGCCGATTTCTCCGATCGACATACTCGGCAGATTCTGCCCGCCATGGAGGCCGGCGCGATCGTGCTGGCCGATCGCTACGTATTCACCGCTTTCGCGCGCGATGTGGCGCGCGGCGTGCCGCCCGAATGGGTGCGCGATGTGTATGCGTTTGCCGCGCAGCCGACGGTGGCCTTATATTTTCGTGTGACGCTGGAAGAATCGCTCAAGCGCATTCTCGTCGGCCGGCCGGCGTTGAAGTATTACGAAGCCGGACTCGATCTCAATCTCAGCCCTGATCCGTACGAATCCTTCAGATTGTTTCAAGATCGAATTCTCAAAAACTATGAGGCCATCGTCGACGAGTACGACCTGACCGTGATCGATGCGACGCTGCCGCTGGTCAAGCAGCAGGAACACGTGCGCGCCTTGATCAAGCCGCATCTGGAAGGCGCACTCAAGATCAATCCGCGCGCGTATCGTCAGCTGCTGGCCGAAGATTCATTGTATGGCCGCTATATCGACGAGATCGCCCGATCGAGAAGGGGTTAACCATGACTGCCTTAAACTTTTACGGCACCGGCCTGCCGAATTTAGTCGATAGTGTTTTGCCCGGAAAATTTATCGTCGTCGAAGGCACGGATGGGGTCGGTCGCTCGACGCAGATCGCGCTGCTGCGCGAATGGCTGGAAAGCCGCGGGTATGCGGTGGCCTGGACGGGCTTGTCTCGATCGCTGCTGGCGGGCGATGCAATCAAGAAAGCCAAAGATGGTCACACGCTGAGCGAGATGACGCTGGCTTTGTTTTACGCGACCGATCTGGCTGATCGGTTGGAGCGCGAGATCATTCCGGCGCTGCGCGCGGGCATGGTGGTGCTGACCGATCGGTATCTCTACTCGATCCTTGCGCGGGCGCAAGTGCGCGGCGTCGATGCGCGCTGGGCGCGGCGCATGTTCGGCTTCGCGTTGATGCCCGATGCGGTGTTCTATCTCAAAGCGGATGTGGCGCATTTGATTCCGCGCGTGCTGGGCGATCAAGGTTTCGATTATTGGGAATCGGGCATGGATTATCTGAAAGGCCCGAACGTCTTCCGCAACTTCGTTAAATATCAAACGCAGCTGCTCGCCCAGTTCGATGCGATCTCGGAGGAGTTCAATTTCCGGGTGATCGATGCCAACCGATCGGTGCGCGAGACCTTCTACGATCTGCGGCGCGAGATCGGCGCGGTGGTCAGCGATCTAAAGAAGCAGCCCATCGAAGAGCCTGCTCCGGCGCTTGAAGAAGACAAGTCGTCTGTCGAGGAAGTGGTGAAGGCGATTCAGAAAGAAGAAGCGAAGGAGTCGGCTTCAATCTAACACGCCGTCATTGCGAGACGCTTCTTTTTGAGCCGAAGCAATCTCCCGATCTATTTTGAGATTGCTTCGCTCCGCTCGCAATGACGTGAACCTTCAGACTTCCCCTAGCAAACGCGCCAGCAATTTGCGGAATGACTTGTTGATGATCGGCTTCCACACTTCCGGAAATTGGCTCAGGCGCGTTTTGATTTCTTTGTCCACTGCGGCTTGATAAGCCAGCGCGCCCGCGTCTTGCGGCTGCTCGATCAAGTATTCGGCGAGCAGGCTCTGTGTCACGGTCGCATCTTGCAGCGCACCGAGATGATCCTGCAAGCGCACGAGCGGATCGATCAACTCGATCGTCTCCTGGCCCAATACCTCGCTAAAAAACTCCAGTCCGTCACGCAAACGTTTCACCTCGATGCGCAGCGCATGCATTTGCTCGATGGACATCGATCGCACTGCTTCATAGGCTCGAACCGCGCTATATTGTTCCCAGATCAAACTTGGCATGACCTCACTCACGCGGGCTGGACCAAGCCGATCGGTTTTGGATCGCACGGCGGCTTGCGGCGTGTTCGCGAACGTTTCAAACTCCGCGGAAAATTTGTGGAAGCGCTTGCTTTTCAACCAGCGCGTCAGATCGTTTTGTGCCGCAGCGCGGCGCAGCTTCAAATGATCCAGCCATAAATCGAGCTTGGCTTCGCGCGATCGGTGCTTCTGCGCGAACGTCAAACCGTGATCGAGCATCACATCCAGATTGCGCACGGCTCCCAACCGGTCGGCCAACTCGCTCAACGCGCTGCGTAACGGTGAGATCAATTTCTGCTTATACTCTGATCGAGCGAGCCGCACGGTGACGCGCAAGCGCCGCACGGCCACACGCAGATCGTGAATGGCATCTTCGTCGCCCGCGCGGGCGCTCAGTTCCAATTCGCGCACTCGTTTGAAATGCTGCGCCATGATCGATCGGCTCGCTTCGGCCATCAAGTCCGTGGGCTTCAAGCCAAAGCGTCGAACGCGATGCGGCCGCGCAGTTTGGCTGACTTCGACGAGTTGATCGCCAATCGAGAAAGCGAACGGCACTTTGAAGATCGATTGCCATAGATCCGATTTGTGCTGTGCGCGGGCGGCGTCGCTCGCGGCTTGCGGTCCGTCGAGGTGGACTTCAATCCGATCAGGCTTGGCTTCGATCGAGAGAATGTGCGTGCCTTGATTGGTGGAATAATCTAATCCGTCGCCGACGCGCAGCAAGGCCGACAAGATCAAAGTCTCGCGCTGAACGTCGGGCGGCAAAATCGCAAACAGACGATCGATCTCGGCTTTGACTTTCTTGCGATGAAACAACACCATGCAGGCGATGCCGTCGCGTTCGGTGTCGGTGAAGCCGCTCAATGTGTATTTGATGAGAATGTCACGGCCGACGATGTGATGCTGCGCCACATCGATCGTGGTGCCGACGTTGTGCAGTATCGCCGCGGTTTCAAGCAAGCGCCCGCGCTCGATCGGCAGTTGATGGATCGCTTGCGTGTGTTCAAAGAGCATCAATGACAATTGAGCCACCTGTTTGGCATGCCCCAGATCGATCTTGTATTTTTTGCACAGTTGATTGACGGTGATCGATCCGTCGAGGCCGCGACTCGCCAGCCACAGCACCTCCGGCGGGAAGATGTTCAATCGAGATTGACCGAACGCTTGCAGCCAATGTTGAACTTGCGCGAGCCGCAATCCGGTGGCCGTCGCGAGTCGATCAGGCTCAGGATCGATCGACCACTTCAAAATCAACTGGGCGCGTTGGCTGATCTTGGGATCGGACTGGGCAGTGATCGCGTGCAGGATCGCTTGTTCGTGAGGGGTGAGAGTATTTTCGGCGGTGCGCATGTTGCTTCTGTATGGGCTGATTGATTGAGATTAGATTCTACCATAGCAGGCTTGTGTCGCGCCTGCACAAAAAGGAAGCGGCCGGTGAGGGTAACTCATCGGC
>JBGQGR010000206.1:0-6088 GCA_041497495.1 Anaerolineae bacterium
CGCAGCGTGATCGATCGAGCAGCTCAGATTGATCGGGCGCAGCTTGACCCGATCGGATTTCCGATCGAACTTGATCGAGCACTGCTCGGATCGCATCGGCCGTCAGCGATCGGCCAAATTGATCGATCAAAGTTGAAGCATCGGCGAGAAGTTTATCGACTGAAGGCAAGTTGCGGAGATCGTTCATCACGCTCCCCGGATATTCAAGAAGATTTCCACCAAGATCAACACGCCTAACATGATCGCGGCCACGGACAACGTGAAGGCGCGGTTCAATTGCAGCCATGCGTTGCTGACGGTGAAGAGCGCGAAAAAAATCGCTTGACGCCACACGCGCGCTGCTGCAACCGGGGCAAAGAAACGGCGATGAATCAAGCGCAGCAGACACCAAATCAGGCCGGTCACCCCCAAACCGATCGAGATCAACAGGAGCATGATTGAACCCATGTTAGGCGCGGCTGCCATACGCGCTAAAACTTGGGTTTGATCAGCGGCGGCTTCACCCAGATAGGGATGCGATTGCATCGCCAGTGCTGCGCCAATCAACGCCAACACAATCAGACCGATCGCGCTGATGAATTCGAAGCTAACATTGCCGCTGGATCGCATTTCCGATCGAGGGGTGACACGCCGAGGTTCCATCGCCATGCGCGTATTATACCATTCGTGATGCGTGATTAGTGATGAGTGATGTATAATTTGTTCGGCGTGAATCCGATCCATTTGATAATGCGCAGGCTGCTCCATCAATCGTTTTACTCATCGCTCGTCACTTATCAGACCCATGTCCGTTCTCACTGCCCATCATCTCTCCAAATCTTACGGCGCGTTCGACGTCCTCGGCGATGTGAATGTCGCGCTGGCGCATCATCAACGTGCGGCGCTGGTTGGACCGAACGGCGTGGGCAAGACCACGCTGTTGCATCTATTTGCCGGCATCGAAGAACCCAGCGGCGGAGCAATCCATCGGGCGCGCGGCCAAACGATCGGCTTTCTGCCGCAGCACGCCGATCAACTTTTATCCGAAGCCGAATCGCTGCACGATCTCATGCGATCGGTCTTCGCGCAGCTCGATCAACAAGCCGCGCAGCTGCGCCAGCTCGAACAAGATATGGCTGATCCCGATCGGCATGACGAAGCGATCGAGAAATATGGCCGGCTCGTCGAACAGTTCGAGCATGCCGGCGGCTACACCTTTGAGAATCGCATCGAACAAGTTTTAAGCCACGTTGGCTTCGAACGCAGCGACTTTGATAAACCCGTTAACATCTTAAGTGGCGGACAAAAAACGCGCGCGCTGCTCGCCCGCTTGATCTTGCAAGCGCCCGATGTATTGTTGCTCGACGAACCAACCAATCATTTGGATGTGAGTGCCGTCGAGTGGTTGGAAGCGACGCTGAAAGATTATCCGGGCGCGATCGTCGTCGTGTCACACGATCGATATTTCATCGATGCGGTGGCCGATGCGGTGTGGGAATTGAAAGCAGGCGCGATCGAAATCTATTCCGGCAACTACACCCGTTACTTGATCCAGCGCGAAGAACGCTTTGAGCGCCAACAGAAAGAATTTGAGAAGCAGCAAGAGTTCATGGCCAAAGAGGAAGAATACATCCGGCGCAATATCGCCGGACAGAACACGCGTCAAGCGCAGGGCCGCCGCACTCGCCTGGAGCGACTGCGCGAGTCGGCTGAATTGATCAAGCGGCCCGCTGCGCGCCAAGCGATGAGGGTAAATCTTTCAGCAGAACGGCGCAGCGGCGACATCGTTTTGCGCGCACGCGATGTCGTCGTCGGCTATCAAGACGATCGCAAGCCGCTGTTGTCGTGCGATGAATTATTTTTATATCGAGGGCAGCGCGCCGCCATCTGGGGCCCGAATGGCGCGGGCAAATCAACTTTCTTGAAAACAGTGCTTGGCCAAATTCCGCCACTCAGCGGCGAGATTGAGCTCGGGGCCAGCATTCAAGTCGGCTATTACGCGCAAGCGCATGAGCTGCTCGATCCAAATGATTCGGTGCTTCATTCAATTCTTAAAGCGCAGCCGAACATGACGGTCTCGAAAGCACGCAGTTGGTTGGGGCGTTATCTCTTCAGCGGCGACACGATCGAAAAACGGATCACCGATCTCAGCGGCGGCGAACGCGGCCGCGTTGCGTTATCGATCCTCGCGCTGCAAGGCGCCAATGTTTTGCTGCTGGATGAGCCGACGAATCATCTCGATCTCGATTCGCAGGAAGCGCTGCAAGATTCGCTAGCCGATTTTGAAGGCACGCTCTTACTGGTTACACACGATCGATACTTGGTTGATGCGTTAGCCACGCATATCTGGGCGATCGAAGACAACGCGATCAAAGTGTATGCGGGCAACTATTCGGAGTTTTCCGTCACCCGATCGGCGATCCAAACGAAAGCGGACGCGAAGATCAATCAAAGTCTAAAGATCAAAGCGAAGTCCGATCATTCGGCCAAGCAGCGTGAGAAGCGCACCATTGAACTCGAAACATCGATCAGCGATTTGGAAGCACGCTTAACCGAATTGTCCCAGCAGATTGCCGCAGCGACGCCGCAGGCAGTTGCCCAACTCGGCGCAGAGTACGCGCAGCTCGAACGGCAGATGCAAGAGTTAGTAGATGAGTGGGCGAAGATTGCAGTTTAATGAGTAACAAGTCGCGCGTAATGAGTTTATAGTTGCTTACTGATTACTCGTTACTCATCGTTATCATCAAAGAACGATCATCGTTTTATCATGCTAAAATATCTCATCGGCCTCACCGGCAACATTGCGACAGGCAAAAGCACCGTCGCCAACATGCTGCGCAATCTCGGCGCTAGTGTGATCGATGCGGATGCGCTGACGCACGAACTCCAACGCAAGGGCACACCAACTTACGCAGCAATCGTCGCCGCGTTTGGCTCGACGATTCTCAGCGCAGATAGCGAGATCGATCGTCAGGCGCTGGGATCGATCGTGTTTGCTATACCCGAAAGACTGAAACAACTTGAAGCGATCATGCATCCGGCGGTCGCGATCGAAAGCCAGCGCCGCATCGCAGATTCTCATACTCCGATCGTTGTGTATGAGGCGATCAAGCTGATCGAAGCCGGGCGCGCCTCAATGTGTGA
This sequence comes from Anaerolineae bacterium, assembly GCA_041497495.1. Classification (GTDB taxonomy): domain Bacteria; phylum Chloroflexota; class Anaerolineae; order Fen-1058; family Fen-1058; genus JBGQGR01. Next base: position 3,124 of record JBGQGR010000206.1, read on the forward strand.
TGCCATTTGGGTCGTCACAGCCAAGGTTGAAGTCCAACTCGAGCGTTTGATGCGCGATCGAAAAATGGGTAAAGCCGAAGCGCGCACTCGGATCGAAGCGCAGACGCCGCAGAGCGAGAAACTCAAATGGGCGACGGTCGTCATCGACAACAGCGGATCGATCGAGGCAACGCACAGGCAAGTTGAAGCTGCCTTCAACGCTATTAATCTATCAGATCAGCCCCTTCTGCCGCAGTGAAATGTGGTATATTTATAGCCGCACGCCGTTTAAGGAGACTCGCATGGCTGACACACCCACCATCAAAGTTCGCCGCGTCCGACCTGACGACGCGGGCGGCATCGGCAATTTCTTGGCGCAAGCCACTCGCGGCCGATTAGTCGTACCGTATGAAAAAGTCGTCGAGCGTCTCGGCAACAAAGCCTTCTTCTTGGCCGTGTCCGATCAGATCGTGGGCTTAGCGGGCTGGAATGCGGAAAATCTAGTCGCCCGCATCGACGATCTGGTCATTCATCCGGCCTCGCTACGACCCAGTGTCGGCCGCACATTGTTCGAAACGATTGAGAAGGAAGCACAGAAGTTGGAGTGTGAAGTGCTGCTCCTGTTTGTCCCCACCACGGCTTCCGCCGCGGCCGTAACATTTTACGAATCGTTCGGCTTTCATCGGCGCTTGGCCGACGATGTGCCCGTGCCCTGGCGGCAGGCCATGGAAGAATTCAAAGCCGAAAACATTTTTGTGATGGCCAAGCAACTGCGCGAACTGGTGATGAAACCAATTTAATTTCGGAGAGTGACCCAAATGAGTTCGATCAAAGCGTGGATCAACCTTCATCCCAAACTGACGGCCTGGAGTGTGCTGGCGATCGGCATGGTGATCTTGGTGGTGTGGTCGGCCAAAGATGTGGGCTTGTTGCCCGGCCAATTTCTGGCGCTGATCGTTGCTACGATCGGTTTAGCTGGCCTCTGCGTGTGGATCATCGGCTGGGAAGATTAACGCTGACTCTGTCTCAATTAAACGCGCCCGTGAGGCTATTTTCTCACGGGCGCGTTGCTTTTTGTTCAACAACAATAGTTCTTCGATCAATACCAGGGCACGTATGATATTTGGGTCGTCGCGCGCAGCGCGTTAAGCGTAGCGCGTACCTCAATGACCCACTGCTGCCCCAGGTGCGATCCATTAATCGCGAAAGTCATCGAAACGAATCCCTCAGAATTAGTTTGGCCTATCGGAATCAGCGGCGCACTACTGCCCAGAGCACGCACAACGTAAAACGCTGTGGCGTTCGGAACTGCGTTCTCCTGCTCATCTGTCACAAATACATACAATGTTTGTTGCCCGCTGCGACCGGTAATAGGTGACAAGACTGAGGCCGTCACTTTAATCGCAGCAGGGGTCGGGGTTGATGGGCCAAAGGTAGTAGGCGCAGGATCTCTCAAAGAAACCGGAAGGCGGGCGACGTCAAAGTAGATCGATCCGAGATCGACCAGATGCATCGGCTCGCTGCTGGATAATTCCGGATGCCACTCCATTTTCATTCGCTGAAAATATTGTACGTAGTGACCATTCTCGAGCCTGAATTCGTCGATCGGGTAACCGAAAATATCCAAGCCGCCGTTATTATCGAAGAAATTCAGGAACTCAAACGCAACGGTGTGCCCTGTTTGAGGAAAATAACGATGGAAGCGATCGCTGGATGATGGAGGCAGTGGGGGTGTGCCGTGTCTAAGTTGATCGCTTAACAAACCCAACTGAACCAGATAGGCGGGCGGATTCTCTGGATGCAACTCCATTCGCGCTTTTTGAAAATACTGTACGCGTAGGCCGCCGTAATCAAACGCCTCAGTAATGGGGAAGCCAAAGATCCGTAGACCGCCGTGTTCGTTGAAAAATGTAAAAAATGGTCCTGAAATATTGTGGCCGTTCAAATAGATCGAGTTAGACTGCGCCTCAACATTCTCCCCGTTAAGCGTGATCAAAGCAATCACGACGACGAGCACTAATCGCCAAATTAACGTAGCCTTATGCTGGCTGGAAATTTGCATCCGGAGTCTAACCACCTGCACATCAAATTCAAAAGCAAACTCATTTTACATCAGTAAACTTGATTTTGCAATTCGCCACTTCCGCGATCGGGGCTTTTCCAAAGTCGCGCCGGATATGCAAAAAGACCCTCTTCCAAGTAAGATGGGAGTTATGTGGACAACCATCAAAACTGGAGGAAGGTCTCATGTCACAGTCTACCGCAGCTGGAGTGGATGTCAATGTTGAGTCAGGCGCCCGGGTCGTCGACCTGGATAGTCTGTACGCGTCATTAGGTCACGTGGCCGACCGGCGCCATGCTCGGGGTCGGCGGCATGTGTTGGTCAACGTCTTGGCGTGTATCGTCTTGGCCAAACTGGCCGGCCAGGATCGGCTGTTTGGGATCTCACAGTGGGTGACGTATCGATTCGCCGAGTTGGCCCAGATGTTGCCGGACCTTGGTCGGCGGGCGCCCAGTTTGAACACCTATCGCCGGGTGGTGGGCCAGTCCATCGACATCGAGGACTTCGAGCGAGTCGTGCGCGAGTTCTTTGCGGCTCTGCCGGGGGCGGGGCAAAGCCGAGGGGTCGCGATCGACGGCAAGGAGCTGCGCGGCACGATTCGGACGGGCCAGTCGCATGGTCGACATCTCTTGGGTGTCTTTCTGCCGGGCGAAGGCTGGATGATCATGCAGGTGGAAGTGGCCCGCAAAGAGAACGAAATCAGCGCGGCGCCCCGTGTGTTAAATAGCCTTGATTTACGGGGAAAAGTGGTGACCGGCGATGCGATGTTTGCGCAGCGGGCGCTGTCGCTGCAAATTGACGCGGCCGGTGGCGATTATATCTGGACGGTCAAGGATAATCAGCTAACCCTGCGGCAAGACATCGAGGTAGTGTTCCAACCCGAAGTGATGGTCAAGGGCTTTAGTCCGACTCCCAAAGATATTC
>JBGQGR010000207.1:0-6053 GCA_041497495.1 Anaerolineae bacterium
AACGTTCTCACGGTATCGGTGTCGGCACCGGCGGCAGCTTGTAATCACTGCCGAGAATGACGACGATGTCGATGTTTTCGCCCGCGCCGGTCGCCGAAACGATCGAGGTTTCAGGCAGTCCCAAAGCCCTGGCGAGTTCCGCGGCAGTCTGCGTCTTATGGCTGTAGTTAATGATCTGCGACTGCGTATAATCAAAACGATCAGCCGAAGTAAAGTCGATGATCCTGAACCCCAGCCGGGTCAAATGGTCGGCTGTTTTGGCGGCGAGTCCTTCGGTAAGTGTACCATTCTCGACGCGGATCTGAGCCGTCTCACTCAGGGTCACGGCGGCGGCCACCGGCGCCACGCCTAAAAATTTGTCGCGCACTTTGCGAATCTCCTCGCGGATCGGAATCAAGACATCCTGCGGCGGATCGGTCAGGGTGCTGAAATTCAACACCATGTTCACATCAATCGCCAAACTTTGGATCTTGCTCAGATCGATCTGGGTGCCGAGCTTGGCGAGCTGGATCAGCTGATCGAGCGACAGATCGGTCTGCACGGAATTGCCCAGCGTATCGACCAACTCACCGGCTTTGCCGACGAGCGTGGGCAGCATATCGGCCTGGGTGATCTTGTCGCGCACGGCCAGAATCACTTGCTGTTGATGCCGCGCCCGATCGAAATCGCCGCCCGGCGTGTGTCGCTCACGGGCGTATTTCAGTGCGGTGGCGCCGTCCAAATGATGCTGGCCCATGTCGATCTTAAACGGATCGAATCCATAACCGGAATAGGCTGGGTAATCGGGATCGTCGATGTTTTGATCGACATACACATCGATGCCGCCGATCAGATCGATCAACTTTTCGAACGCGCTGAAGTTCAGCCGGATGTAATACTGTGTGGGGATGCCCAAGTTGTATTGCACGGTTGCTTGCGCCAGCGCCGGGCCGCCGCCGGGATAGTCGTTGACATCACCCAAGAAATGCGCGGTGTTGATTTTGCCTTCGGTGTTATAGACCGGCATCTGCACCCACAAGTCGCGCGGGATTGATAACATGGCGGCAGTCTTCGTCGCCGGATCGATCGTTAACACGATCATCGTGTCCGTGCGCCACGGGCCTTGTTCCTGTTCGCGCTCGTCGATGCCCAACAACAAGATGTTGACGCGCTCGATGCCGGTCCAATCCTTAATGACGATCTTGACCGGGCCGCTGGCGGGATCGTGATTGCCTACGCTGTTCGGCGCGGCGAGCGCGGTCACGTTCCAATTGCGGACGAGATCGCGCACTAGATTGAAAAACGTGAACGAGGCGATCACGCCAATCACCAAAAAGCCGGCGATCCACAGGATGAGCAGGCGGCTGGGCGGTCGCTGAGTTGTTTCAAGCTTGCGATTCAAAGTCATACTGCCCTATTTTCATGGTTGAGAATTAAATACCCGCGTGCGATATAGTGTGTGGTCGATGCTGTCGGCTAATCAGCACAACGGCACTGACGGCCATAACGAGTATAGCCAGCACGCCTGCGCTGATGACCAGCCATATTTTAGTCTGCTCATATGCTGCTAGATAATCCGTTTGCGTGCCGCCGTAAATGACCTGGGCAATGATAGCCGGGCTGTGATCAGTGTTAGTCAGCGTACCCAGCACCATCACTCGATCGCCGAGCGCAAAGCCATTGTAACGCATGGGATTATCGCCGAGGTTGTTGGGCTGCCACCACAGGCTAGTGGGTTTCTCCAAACGATAGTCTGAATTGCTCACGCGTACCGGGCCATCACCTAAGCGCAGGATGAACGGTGCAGCGTGAGTTTCTCCAGTCGACCAGTAACCACTCAAGTCGTTGTCGATAAAATGCCGCTCGGGGATGTAGGCGACGAATGTCCGATACTGCGCGATCGATTCGGTACTGATCGTCCCCTCGCCAAGCACTTCAGAGCCGATCGGCAATTGCCCGAGTTGCGCGGCGCTCAACGGCTGTAATTGTTCAGCGCGGGCGGCGCTGCTCATGGTCGGCTGTACACTCGCCCGAATCAGAATCACGACCGGTAGCAGAGGCAGCATGAAGGCCGCAATGATCAAAAGTTTCTTAACCATGATCGACCTCCTGTCGATTTCCGGACGAGGCGGGAAGCATGGGCCAATGTTCAGCCCTCAACCCTCAGCCTTCATCCATTTATTGTCCTCCCACTGGCGGCAGCACTACACTATATAACACCCCCGCGCTGATCGCATACAAGCGGCTGTTGCGCTCATCGACGGCCAGATCGTTGATCGAATTAAACTCCGGGCCGCTGGCGCGAAACTGACGAACGAACTCACCGTCGGGCCGCAGCTGCACGATCCGCTGCGAAGCTTGATCGACAATGTAGACTGAACTGTTCGTCGCCTCTGAATCCACCGCGATGATGCTCGGCGTGCTGATCGGATCGGCTAAGCCATTGACTTTGAATGAATCGGCTTTGCCTTGTGAGTATTTGATGACTTTGCCGTCCGCGCTGATCAAATAGACGCTGCCATCGATCGCCATATCGACCGCGCTGGCGGCGTCGGCATTCGGTTGATCGAAATAAGTTTCGGGCGTTTCGGCATACGCGCTGTCTTTGGCGCGATAGCGCCAGACTTGTTTCGAGGTCGGATCGAGCAGATACAAGTTTCCATCGAACGAGCGCAGCCGCCGCGCGCCGGCGGGAACGGCGTCCTTGCCGAAGGCCAGCGACTTAAAGCCAAAAGTCAGATCGTATTGCAGCAAACCGGTGCGATGCAAAATCATCAAGCTGCTGTTGAGCTGCGCGGTCGTGGCATTGACCCATACCATATCGATAAAGTCGCCGGGCTTCTTGCCATCCGTGGTCGTATCAGACGTATAGACAATCGCGGGCTTACCGCCTTCAATCCCGTCGGCGTTTGCATTCAACGTCACGCGCTCAATTTCATTGCTGCTGCGATCCAGCACGAAGATCGAAAAATTATGCAGGGCCAGCCGCAGCGGCCCGCTCGATTTGAAATCGTATAGAACGAACGGCGTCAGCCTCACGACGTTGTCAAGTTTGTCCAGCTGCGTTTGCGCCTGCGTCAATAATTCATTCGCCGTCTTGTCATCGCCCACTAAATGCACTGCGCGCTGGGCTTGATCGAGCGCGGCCGCCCAATGCGGGCGCGCCTCCAGTCCAATCGCTTGCGACGCCAGCGTCATTTCATTTTGTGTCCCGACTAACAACGAGTCCAGTTCCGATTTTGTTTTGCCTTGAATATAAATCGTGGCGACCAAGACCGCGACAATGATCGGAATGCCGATGGCAATACCGGCCATGATCTTGGGATTGCCGTCCAAGATCGAATTTGATTTCGATCGATTGGAAACGGTCGGTCCGGGCAAGCTGCGTTGGATCAATGTGCCGAGTGCGGCCAGACTGCGTTTAAAGCCGCGCCCGATCGTTTGGGTGGCACTCCCGATCGGATTTTGGCGCGGCCCGTCGGGCGTCGAGGGATCAGCGGGCCGCGCGGATTGAACTTTCGCGCTTGATCGGCTGGACGAATAAACTGAATCTGTCGCAGCCACGGTCTTTTGAGCTGTCGACCGAACTGCGGACGTAGACGCGGCCGCTGATGTTGGCTCTTGCAGCGCCGCTGCCGCATCACGGGATGGCACAGTTTCAACTACTAGCGCGATTAAATCGCCCGACCCCGTTAGCTTTTCCAAATTTCGCAGGGCAGTTTCTACGCCCACGGAAACGATGGCACTGCTGATCGATGCGAGAGGCAGATACTTTGGTGAGCGCGCATCTGTCAACAACACTACATCGCCCGGCTGCAATTCAGCGCGCGCGAACCGAACATCGGTGGAGCGCGTCATGCCAATCGGGACCAGTGGATCCACATCGCGCGACGAGAACTGTTCGATCGATCCTTGATGCGCGACATACAGATTTGCCAAGCCGGCTTGCGCGCTGAATACTTCAGCGTGGCGGAGCACAGCGCATGAGATGCCGCCGATTAATCGATCGGCGGAAGCCGCTTCGACGTTGCGCGCCATCAGCCATTCACTGGCCGAACTGACTGCAGCGCGCAGCGCGGCGGTGACGCTGCCCGGTGTCGACCAATACACACCGGACAAGTGCTGCTTCATCTCGTCGATCAACATGGCGGGCGCTTTGCCTTCCAGATCGATCAACACGTAGAGCGTGTCTTCGGCGCGGCCGCGGGCCGATCGGCGCGGCGCAGTGAATACGCCGGTGGCAGGTGTGACCGATTGGCGTGTGCCGCCGACCAGAGTGAGTTCGCCGACCATGGAGTCTAATGGAACTGTCATCGCGGCTTATTTTAGCACACTAAAGGCTGAAGGATGAGGGTGAGGGCTGAAAGACGTCAACTGCGGCCCGGCTAACTTGTTGATGAGCTGACTCGCTGAAGCGCGGTGTTTGCTGCTGGTACCCAATTTTTGCTTTTCAATTAAAGCGCGCTTATAATATTTGCCAATCAATTCAAGAGGAGACTTCACCATGCCTGCCGAATTGCAATGGCTGTCTGACATTTCTTTTTTCAATTTGCTTGACGAAGATGAGCGCACGGTATTGTCCAAACAAGTCGAGGCACGACGCTTTCCAGCCGGCACGCTGATTTTTAAAGCCGGCGATCCGGGCAATTCGATGTATGTTATTCGAACGGGCAATGTTGAGATTTCGCTCATCGATGAAGATAAGCAGTCGGTTGTCTTGGCCGTTTTCTCTGACGGCGATTTCTTCGGCGAATTGTCCTTGCTGGATGAAGAGCCGCGCTCGTCGACGGCCAAGGCGCTGAAAGATACCGATGTGGTGCTGATCGATCGCGAAGACCTGCGGTTGTTGTTTACTCAAAAGCCGCACGCGGCGCTGGATATGCTGGCGACGATCGGCAAGCGTCTGCGCGAGAACGATAAGCTGATCCGTTCGCGTGCGGCGCGCAATGCCAACGAAGTGATCGATGAAGAACTGACTTTCGGCCAGCGGCTGGCCGATAAGATCGCTTCCTTCGGCGGCAGCTGGCCGTTCATCATCATCTTTCTCACGCTGTTGTCAACCTGGATCTTCATTAACTCGCTGCTGAATAAGCCGTTCGATCCATTCCCGTTTATTCTGCTCAACTTATTCTTGTCGATGTTAGCCGCGCTGCAAGCGCCGGTGATCATGATGAGCCAGAATCGCGCCAATGCGAATGATCGGATCCGGGCTGAATTGGATTACAACGTGAACTTGAAAGCGGAAATGGAAATCGCGCAGCTGCATCAGAAACTGGATGGGGTGCGGGAAGAGCTCTTGGAAGCGATCGGCGTGATCTTGCAGCATGACGCACGTTCAAGCTAAATAAAAAAAGGGCGACCGCAACCGGTCGCCCTTTTTCTCAATCGATCTTATCTGGCAAGGGTTTTGTGGTTGAGTGATTATCCACCTATTCAACCCCGGCAGGTTATTTGCTAACGCGCATAACGTCGATAGGCAATCGTCCACACGATCGATGAGTAGGCGGTGACGCCCGCATACAACAGCCCGCCGATGATCAGCACGATGACGCCGGCCGGTTCGTTCAACAGGATCAAAGCCAGATCGGAATTAAGCGGCGCGGTCTGCGTAAGAGTAGCAATTCGATCGGAAAACACGACGGCGAGCGGGCAGGCCAAGAGCAGCGTAAAGAGCAGCAGCGTCGAGATAAAAATTCCGGTAATGAGAATATAGCGGCCCAGATTGTTGCGCAGCGTATCCCAGCCCTGCCGCAGCGCACCGATCACGCCCATCCCGTCGATGATCACCGCGCGATCGGCGCCGATGCCGATCGCCCCGATGAAGATCCCCGTCATCAAACTAATGATCAAAAAGATAGTCAGCAGCCCCGTGTCTTGCAGCACATTCAATGACTGTCCATAACTGAGTGGCACCGTCGCCGGATCGATCGTGCGGAGCAGGGTGGTAAAGCCGGCCAAAGACAGCACCACGAATGGAATGTTGAAGATCAAGCGGATGATGATCAACCGATCGATGTGCTGAAATCCGGCCCGCAGTCCGCTTTTGAAATCGACGGGATCGCCGCGCTCGGCCG
>JBGQGR010000208.1:0-6014 GCA_041497495.1 Anaerolineae bacterium
CAAAAATCGGTGAACACATCAAGTTAGCGCTTAACGGCGATGCGATCGTCATCTTGTAATGGGCAAATCGATTGCGATTAAGAAACTGAATCTCGCCCGCGAAGTGATGTGGTCGTATTCCGGCAGTGTGCTCGATCGATCGGATAACATGATCAAACTCGAAGCGCGCTTCAATCGCGAGGCCAGCGACGCGGGCTATGTCGTGTTTGAAAAGAACGATCGATTTGTAGAATATTTCTATACCGATCGCTGGTACAACATTTTCGAGATCCATTCCGTGCGGAATGATCATCTCAAGGGCTGGTACTGCAACATCGCTAAACCAGCCGTGTTCTTCGCGGACACGATCGAGCAAGTCGATCTTGCCCTTGATGTCTGGGTCAATCCCGATGGCACATCATTGATCCTGGATGAAGAAGAGTTCACCGAACTTAAGCTCGATGACGAAACGCGTCAGCAAGCTCATCGAGCCGTGCAAGAATTGAGCACCTTCGTTCAACAGCGCAATACCCCGTTTGATTCAATAACTTAACGCGAGTTCAAGATAAATAAGTTGAGTTCAAGAAAGAATCCTGAGCGGAGCAGCGCGCAAATCCTTCGACTTCTGATTCACTCGCTTATGCGAGTGAATCATCCGCTCAGGATGCTGGCGCGCTGCGCAGTCGCGCGAAGCGCGCCAGGAAATACTCTGATCCTCTCTTTGCGTCCTTGGCGGCTTCGCGGTTTAAATATCTTTGCGTGCTTTTCGGTTCACGAGTATAGTTGCCGCGATGCGAAACCTCTCGCGTGTTTCACCTCTGGCCATCATGGTCGCGCTATTGTTCGCCGCGGCCGTCTTGCGCATAGTTGGCTGGCTTGATGCGCCGCCCGGCCTGCGCTATGACGAAATGACTGTCGTCGTCGAAGCCGATGATATTCGCTTGGGCGATCGACCGATCTACATGGATGGCTCGGCTGAAGAGCCGCTGTATCATTATCTATTTGCGATTGTCGAAGACACGATCGGCCCCAGTCTATTTGCGCAGCGCTGGCTGTCCGCGGTGCTAGGCTTGATCGCCGTCGCCGCGATTTATGCCTTAGGCCGAAGCATGTTTAACGTGCGTGTCGGATTGTTGGGGGCAGCGTTTTCAGTCGCCGCGTTTTGGGCATTGATGTACAGCCGCATGGGTCTGCGTATTGTCGCTCTGCCTGCATTCATGCTCATCGCCATGCTCGTCTTGTGGCACGGTGTAAACTCAAACCTTGCGAAGGGTTCCGCGTCGAGTGACGATATGCAAATCCAACCTTCGCAAGGTTCCCGACGTTACTTCATCATCGCTGGAATATGCTTCGGATTGAATGCTTACACCTACTCGGCCACGCGGATGCTGCCGTTCATCTTCATTATCTTCTTCATTTACTTGTTAATCTTCAATCGATCGACATTCCGTCGCGTCGGCTTGAATCTCGCGCTGACTTTGATTGTTGCGCTGGCCATTGCCGCGCCGATAGCGATTCACATCGCAACGGTGCCCGTCGCCGAACGACGTCTCGGCGAGGTCGAAGGCCCGCTCGATGCGTTGAAACGCGGCGAGGCCACGCCGCTGATCAATTCATCGTTGATTACTTTCGGGATGTTTATCGCCACGGGTGATCCCGAATCACTCTACAACATTCCGAATCGACCAGTGTTTGATCTGATCACTGGCGCGGTTTTTTATTTGGGCGTGGTGTGGTGCTTGAGAAAAGCGTTAACAAAACAATCGAGGAAGCAACAAACCCTCTCGCATCCCGTCATTGCGAGCGCTGAAAGCGCGAAGCAATCTCAGCTGATAATCAATGAGATTGCTTCGGCGCAAAAAGATGCGCCTCGCAATGACGCTCTACCTTCAGTGCCTGATGCTTACGCCTTCATTTTAATTTGGCTGCTCTTCGGCCTCGCCCCATCGATGTTGACCTGGCCGGCGGCCAGCAATAGTCACGGCATCCTTGCGCAGATGCCCGCATTTTTAATCGCGGCGATCGGCCTGGATGCGATCGGTAGTCGCGTTGAAAAGAGCCAACTTACAAAATCAAAGTTGACGGCTGGTTTTTTTGTAGCCACAATTCTGATCATCCATTCGCTGCATTCAATTGTCGATTATTTTGACACTTGGGCACATCTACCCAGCGTGCAAGTCGAATACGCAGCAAATATGACGTCGACCGCACACTACTTCGCGCAGAATCCGTCAGCGACGCCGCTGGTCTTCAGCAGCGGCGATGTGACCCATTTCAATCCATGGAGCGCGACGGCGTTTCGGTTGATCGCGCCGATCGGTTATAGCAATGCCCGCTGGTTCGATGCCCGATCGAGTTTTATTTTTCCGCAGGGCGCAACCGATTTGATCTTGGTCAATTCAGCGAACGATAATGCGCCTGCGCCATTAGACAGCCGCTTGACTGAAGACCTGTTCCCGATTGATGAGCCGACGCCATTTGCAACCAACGCTTTCAGTGCAACGCATTTGGTGTCTTCATTAAACACGCGATTGATTACTCTGACCCAATCGATGGTCAACTGGCCGAGCGAAGTACAGCTCAATGCGCCAAAGTTTCCTATCCATTTTGGCGCTCATGCCGACTTGATCGGCTACGATGTCCGCCGATCAATCGTTCAGCCGGGCAAAAACATTCGGCTGACCACTTACTGGCGCGCGCAGAATATCGGCCTAAGACCACTCTCGATCTTCGTGCATGTGCTCAACGATCGACATGCGATCGCCGCGCAGTGGGATGGCTTCACGATCGATCAACATTACATCCAAGCGGGCGACATCATTGTGCAAGTCCATTTCATTGGGTTGCCGCCTGATTTTCCTGAAGGCGCTTATGACATGCAGCTCGGCCTGTATGATATTGAGACGGGCGTGCGCGTGCCGATCGAGATCGATGGGCAGAGCATAACCGATCGGGTTCTGTTACAATCTATTCAAGTCCAAAGGTAGGAGTAAATCTCGTGGTTACCTGTGGGCGATCACAAGGATCGCCCCTACACAATCGGAGGAGATCATGTCAGACCCACTCGAAACAATCGTCGGCAAAATGTTGACGGAGAAAAAATTGACGCTGGCTTTGGCCGAGAGCTGCACCGGTGGATTAATCGGCCATCGCGTGACCGATATGCCGGGCAGCTCGTCGTATTTTATCGGCGGTATCGTGGCGTATTCGTATGAAGCGAAAGAAAAATTGTTGGGCGTGCATCACGACACGTTATACGATCACGGCGCAGTCAGCGTCGAGACGGCGCAAGAAATGGCACGCGGCGCGCGGCGTGTGCTCGGCACAGACATCGGCATCAGCGCGACGGGCATCGCCGGACCGGGCGGCGGTTTGCCCGGCAAACCGGTGGGCTTGGTCTATATCTGTTTATCGGCGCGCGATTTCGAACGCACGGAAAAATTTATCTGGCACAAAGATCGAGCGGGCAACAAGTTGGATTCGGCCGACGCGGCGTTGAAGATGTTGAAGGAATATCTGGAAGCACATACGTAGGGGTATGCCTCGTGCGTGCCCGACAAGGCGAGCAGCTGCTCGCCCTAAATGCCCCGTTACTTTTCTTCGCTTTTTGCGACCTATTGATGATGCCTTAGCCAGCCAAGTGCGAGCCGATCAGCATGACCCAAATTGAAACGACTGCCATTCCCAAGAAGAAATTATTCTCGATCGATTTTTCATCCGATCGAGTGCGGACCCTCCTGACCGCTCTGGCTCTCTTCATTATCTTTGCGATCGGCCTTGCCTTCGTCCAATTCGGCACGGCGAGCCTGGCCGACAACGACGGCTTCTATCACATGCGCATGGGCGCGCTCGTTCGGCAGTACGGCTTACACGTGCCGTTCGCGTATCTACCGCTGAGTATTCTCAGTCCCAACGCTTTCTACGATCACCATCTGCTGTTTCATGTTTATCTATCTTTGTTTGGCGGCGATGGATCCGATCAAGCGATGATCTTCGGCGCGAAACTTGCCAGCGTCATCATGCCCGCGCTCGCGTTCTTAGCGATTTGGGGGTTATTGCGCGGACAAAAAGTCCGCTACGCCGCCATCTGGTCGATCGGTTTATTGGCGGTCTCGCAAGCGTTTCTCTATCGAATGAGTATGCCGCGCGCGCAGGCGCTGTCACTATTAATCTTGGCGCTCGCGCTGCACGTCTTGTTGCAACAAAAATATGTGTGGTTGATCCCGATCGGTTTTGCGTACGTTTGGGCGTATGATGGTTTTCCGTTATTGATCGTCGTCTCAGTCGTGTATGCGATCGCCGCAGCGATGACGGACAGAAAATTGGAATGGCAGGCTGTCGTGTTTCCGACGATCGGCATTGCGCTCGGCTTAATCCTCAATCCATACTTCCCGCAAAATATTTCCTTCATCGTGAACCATCTCTTGCCAAAGATCGGCGCTTCGACCGTTTCAGTTGGCAATGAATGGTATCCGTATGAAACGTGGACGCTGATCGAAAATTCCGGTTTCGCGTTAGCCGCTTTTGTGCTGGGCGCCTTCGCCTTGGGCTGGCGGGGCCGGAAGATCGACCGGGCAACGCTGACGGCCTTCGGCTTGAGTATTGTGTTCGGCCTGCTGCTGTTCAAAGCGCGGCGCTTCATCGAATACTTTCCCGCGTTCGCATTGATCTTCGCGGCACTCAGTGTTGGGCAAATTGGCAACTTGCCCAACGGACGACAAGTTGGCAACTTGTCCAACAGATTGATCCCGATCGACTTCGGCGCGATCTTGATCGCCGCATTGATGATCACCTTGACTCAAGGGCGCGCCGCGATGATCGATCAAGGCAAACCGGCCGACACGTATGCTGCGGCCTCGCATTGGTTAAGCAGCCACACACCCACCGGCAGTTTAGTTTTCCAAACCGATTGGGATGATTTCCCCCGATTGTTTTTCTACAACACTTCGAACATCTACACCATCGGCCTCGATCCTACTTACATGGAACTATATGATGCCGATCTGTACAACACCTGGGTCAAGATCACGCAGGGCAAGATCGAACAACCCAGCAGCCTCATTCGATCGCGTTTCAATGCCGCCTACGTCATGACCGATCTCGCCCATACTTCTTTTCTCCAAAAGGCCAAGATCGATCCCGGCCTGCACGAAGTGTATCGCGATCAATATGCGGTGCTGTTCACCGTCGTGAATAATTGATGGTAATTTTCAAAGCAGGCTCAGGCTGCAGTTCAGCCCCGCCGGTAGTATACTTTCCCCCCGAACTACACACACCAAATTTTTAGTACTTATTTCTCATTACTGGCGGGCGGTTGTTGCCGTTACTTTCTCCGCATGATAGCGACTTATCCGGTGAATCTAACTCATTCACGGGATAAGGAGATTTAATAATGAAGATTATCAAGTTCTCAAGACTGAATATCCTGGCACTCTTTGCCATTGTCGCAATTGCCAGCGCGGCCTGCGACGGATCGGCCAAGCTGCCAGCGGGCGTCGGTCAGCCCGACAAGAGCGGAGCCGCCTCAACGCAGCCCGCTACATCGATCGATGCAGCCTCGAATCCGAGTGCACCCAATGGCCAGCTGCCATCGGCAGCCAATGCAGTGCATGGACTGGGCACCTTCGCCTCGCCGATCGGCACAGAAACACCTGAACCCACCGAGACGCCTGAAACGCCGGAGCCAACCGAAGTGGCTGAGCAGGAAGTGGAGTTTCAAGGCACCGTCAGCGCGATCGAGGGCAGCCTGTGGACGATCGATGGCCAGCTGGTCACGGTCGACGCTCAGACCGAACTCAAGGGCACACTCGTTGTGGGCAGTCTGGTCAAAGTTCACGCACAGGTGATGGCCGATGGTTCACTGCTGGCGCGTGAGATTAAATTGCTGACGACCAGTGGCAACGAAAATAGCAACGGCAATAGCAATTCGAACTCAAACGAGAATGAGAACAGCAACTCCAACGGCAACTCGAATGAGAACTCCAACGGCAACTCCAACGAGAACTCGAACAGCAACTCCAACGGCAACTCGAATG
>JBGQGR010000209.1:0-5991 GCA_041497495.1 Anaerolineae bacterium
ACTCAGGGCGAGGGGGGAATCTTGCTTGTCAACGATCACGAGATCATTCCCGGCTCAGTTGCCAACGCGGCGGACAAGTATCCGCATCACTCGATCGATTTTCTGCGCGACAAAGGCGTGCGCACTATCGCCGTACCGGCTTCGCGCATGGCGCAGGATTTGGGTGATGGCCGTATGGCGAACATCGTGCTGCTGGGCGCATTGTCCACGTTGATCGATCTGCCGGAAGCGGCCTGGCAGGAAACGCTGCGCGCCAAACTGCCCGCGAAATATCGTGACGCCAATCTTCGCGCGTTTACAGTTGGTAAAGAATCGCTTATCGCATATAGCGTATCGCCACTCCCACACGCCGAACGATAAGCCATAAGCGATATGCGCTATGCAACTACAGGAGGCTAACCATGGACGAACAAAACGGACTCGATATGATTTACGACTGGAACGAGAAAGGTGAGACCTTCAAGCCGAAGACCCGCATCCTGATCACGGATGAAACCCTGCGCGATGGCTTGCAGTCGCCGTCGGTCACACACCCGTCGATTCAGGACAAAGTGTATCTGTTGTATTTAATGCGCTGTCTGGAAATTGACGCGGTCGATCTTGGTTTGTGCGGCGCGGGCGAGCGCTTCAAAAAGGACGTGGTCGTGCTGGCGCGCGAGATCGTTAATCAAAAAATGAACATGGTGCCGCAGAGCGCGGCGCGATCGCTGGAGTCCGACATCGGCCCGATCGCCGATGCGTCACAAGAAGCCGGCATCGCGATCGAAGCGGCGATCTTTCTGGGCTCGAGTCCCATTCGACAATATGCTGAAGGTTGGGATGTGGAGACGCTGCTGCGCCTGACCGAAGCGTCAGTGTCGTTTGCGGTCAAGCATGGCCTGCCGGTGATGTTTGTCACCGAAGACACGACCCGCGCCAAGCCGGATGATCTGAAACGAATTTACGCCACGGCCATCCGCGCCGGCGCGCATCGCGTTTGCGCGGCGGACACAGTCGGACACGCGACTCCGAACGGTGTGCACAATCTCGTTCGGTTCTTGCGTGCAGCGATCGATGAAATCGATCCAGCAGTTGGCATCGATTGGCACGGCCACAAAGATCGCGGCCTCGATATTGCGAACTCACTTGCCGCGATCGAAGCGGGCGCCGATCGAGTTCACGCGTGCGGGCTGGGCATCGGTGAGCGATCGGGCAACACGCCGATGGAAATCCTATTGGTCAATCTCAATTTGCTCGGCCTGGCCAATCGGGATCTGCAAGGTCTGCCTGAATACACTCAAGTTGTGTCGCAGGCCTGTGGCGTGCCGATCCCCTTCAACTATCCGATCGTCGGCGCGGATTCATTCCGCACTGCCACAGGCGTGCATGCCGCCGCGATCGCCAAAGCGGTCAATCGCCACGACACGTGGTTGTCCGAGCGCGTATACTGCGGCGTGCCGGCCAGCATGGTCGGGCGCGAACAAGGCATCGAGATTGGGCCGATGTCCGGCGAGCACAACGTGCGCGCGTGGCTGACGAAGCATGGCATCGAGGCACATCCGCTGTTCATCGAAAAAATTCTGGCCGCGGCCAAGCGATCGAATCACATTCTCACGGAAGAAGAAATTCAGCGCATGACGCGCGTGCTGAAGCTGCGCATGGGCATGGGCCAGACCGAAGTGACCGACAGCGATATGGAAATTCTGTTTCCGCATATGGCGCAACCTGCAGGAGCGGCGCGGTGAAAGTGATCGTTCATCTGGGCGAACCGTTTTGGCGCGCCGCGAACACGCACGAAGTGAGTTTGATGCTGCGCGATAACGCGACTGTATCCGATGCGTGCGCGGCCTTAACGCACTTGTATCCCGCGCTGGATTCTGATCTCAACAATGGCGAAGCGCAGCCAGTGATCTTTGTGAATGATGATCAAGCCGATCGAGCTACTCGGCTGATCGATGGCGCGCAGATTTATTTGTTGTGGCCGGTGAGTGGCGGCTGATCAACGGATGCTGCGCGAAGCGGACACCCGCACTGCTCCGCATTGCGGTGCAAGTGTAAGCGGATTGAAGAGGATGCTATGCCCAACACTGCCTTGATCGATTTAACCACAAACCGCATTGAGATCGATCGGACGCCCGATCGATTAATCCGCGCTTACCTCGGCGGGCGCGGACTGAACATGCACTATCTCCGCCAGTATCTGAATGCGGCGGGCGATCCCAAATCGATCGATCCACTCGGCCCTGACAATCCACTGATCTTTGGATCGGGCTTGCTCACCGGAACGATCGCGCCGAATGCCGCGCGCTTCAACGTCAGCGCGAAATCGCCGGAAACATTGGGCTTAGGCGATGCGAACTGCGGCGGCTTCTTCGCCGCGGCGATGCGCAAAGCCGGCTTCGATCGATTGATCATCGTCGGGACATGCAATCGCCCCAGTTACCTCTTATTAGAAGCAGGCCGCATCTCGATTCATGCAGCGGATGGAGTGTGGGGCACCACCTCGCCGCAAGCGCAGGAGATGTTGAAAGCGAAACATGGCGGCAGCACCGTCAGCGCGGTGATCGGTCCGGCCGGTGAGAACAAAGTCCGCATGGCGTCGATCATGACAGGCTTGAAGAACACCGCCGGGCGCTGCGGCATGGGCGCGGTGATGGGCAGCAAGAATCTCAAAGCGATCGTCGCCACCGGCGGCGGTTCGATCCCGGTTGATGATAAAGAGGCTCTGCGCGCCGCACGATTGGAGCAGACAAAATATTTGCAAGACTCGAAAGTGATCCAGACGCTCGGCAAACTCGGCACGCCGTTCTTGTACGAAGTCAGCAATCGATTGGGCGCGATTCGCACGCGCAACAGTCAAGACAATTTTTTTGAAGACACCTTGACTGCAACGGAGATCGAAAAATTTTCGGACAAGATGCTGGCCTGCACCTCATGTGTCGTCCACTGCCGTCATCGCAACACACTCGGCGGCGAAGGGCCGGAGTATTCGACGATCGGTTTGCTGGGCGCGAACATCGGCCTCGCGCCAACCGATCAAGTCATCATGCTTAATAATTTGGTGAACGACCTTGGCCTTGATGCGTCATCGACCGGCACGATCATCGCGTGGGCAATGGAGTTGTATCAACGCGGCTTGATCACGGCTGATATGACGGACGGCCCGCTGGAGTGGGGCGACTACGAACGCGCGTATGAACTGATCAACGACATCGCGTATCGACGCGGCTTCGGAAACATCTTGGCCGAGAGCACTCAAGCCAAAAAGATTTTCCCACCCGAAGCCGTCGATTATTTGATCGCGGTCAAAGATCTGCCGCAATCCGATCCGCATGATGTGCGCTATATCAAATCGTTTGCGCTCGGCATCGCGGTCGCCTCACGCGGCGCCGATCATCTGCGCAATCGACCGACGCTCGACATTATGCGACTGCCCGATGACGCGCGGCTGAAAATCTTCGGCGTCGAAACGAGTGCCGATCCAACTTCGTACGAAGGCAAGGCGGGCATGGTCGCGTGGCATGACGACATCTACGCCGTGGCCGATTGTTTGGGTGTGTGCAAGTTCGTCACGCACGGCTTCAACTCGCCGCATTTGCTGGGTTACGATCATTTCGCGGAGTTGGTGCGATCGGTTGAGGGCATCAACTTCACCGAAACCGAACTGCGTGAAGTGGGCCGCCGTGTGATCGATCTGGAGCGGCAGATCAATTTGGAATTTGGCCGCACCCGCGCCGACGATACGCTGCCCAAGCGCTACTTCGACGATCCGATGCCAAGCCGTGCGACAAAAGGTCATCACATCGATCGCGCGAAATTTCAGACGATGCTGGATGAATATTATGCGGCGCGCGGCTGGGACGCCGAGGGACACTTGCCGCCGGAGCGAATAGCAGAACTGGACGGAATTGATTAACCGCCAAGACGCAAAGGCCGCCAAGTTTTACAGAAAATTCTTTGCGCTCTTCGCGTCTTGGCGGTGAAATTGGTTAATCGATGATTGGAGACTGACTCATGAGCATGACTTTAGCGGAAAAAATTCTAGCAGCCCATTGCGATCGATCGGAAGTTCATCCTGGCCAATTCATCAGCGCACGGGTGGACATCGTGCTGGCCTCGGAACTATCGGGCATCGTGGCGATCGAAGAGTTCGAGAAGATCAAAGGCGCGCGCATCTTCGATCCAAAGAAGGTGGTCTTCGTGATGGATCACTTTACCCCGGCCAAAGACATCCAGAGCGCCGAGATCGTCAAGCGCTGCCGCGAGTTCGCGCGCGAGCACGACATTACTTTCTTCGACGTTGGCCGCGCCGGAATTCAACATGTGCTGCTGCCGGAAAAAGGGTTCGTCTCGCCGGGCGACATCATCGCGGGCGCGGATTCGCACACGTGCACGCACGGTTTTCTGGGCGCGTTCGGCACCGGCATCGGCTCGACCGACGCGGCGGCTGCAATGGCGCTGGGCGAAATTTGGTTGAAAGTTCCAGAGAGCGTCAAATTGATCTATCACGGCAAACTGCCCAAGTGGGTCGGCGGCAAAGATGTGATCTTACAAACGATCAGCCGTCTCGGCGTCGATGGCGCGCGCTATCAAGCGATGGAGTTCGTCGGAGACGCGGTCGATGACATGGGACTGTTCGATCGATTCACGATGGCGAACATGGCGATCGAAGCGGGCGCGAAAGCGGGCCTGTTCGCGGCCGATGACAAAGCGCGCGCCTTCGCGGAAAAAACCGGCGCGCATCCCGGCACGTATCATCGCAGCGATCCCGACGCGCAGTACGCGGCCACTTACGAATTTGATGTGAACAAATTTGAACCCTATGTCGCCGTGCCGTATTTGCCGGAGAACGTCAAACCCGTTGCGGAATTAGCCGGACTTGAAATTCATCAAGTCGTCATCGGCATGTGCACCAACGGCAACCTCGAAGACATGCGCGCCGCCGCTGAAATTTTGCGCGGCCGCAAAATTCATCCGCATGTGCGTGCCGTGATCATTCCCGGCTCGCAAAAAGTTTATCTCGATGCGCTGCACGAAGGCCTCATCGACATCTTCGTCGACGCCGAATGTTCCGTCAGCACACCCACCTGCGGCCCGTGCCTCGGCGGCCACATGGGCGTCATCGCCAGCGGCGAGCGCTGCGTCTCGACCAGCAATCGCAACTTCAAAGGCCGCATGGGCCACGCCACCAGCGAAGTGTATTTGGCGAATCCGTATGTTGCCGCGGCGTCGGCGATTGCGGGTTGTCTGGCCTCGCCGGATGACGTTAAACTTGATGCATAATGAGTGAAGCGAGAATCGTATGTTTCCCGTCATGTTGCTTGACCAGAGGGTAGCCGTTCGTGAATGTAAGGGGTTCTAAGTATGAAGTACCTAATTCTTCTACTTCTTGCACTTTTAGCCGCTAGTTGTACGCCGACTTCTGTAAAAGCCGTCTATCTTGTTCAGAATCCAGGCCAACTTTCTTCAAGTGATTTACAAGCACATCCCGAGGTAGTGGTCGTCAACACTTTCTCGGACTTGAAGCAAAATGCCCATACCAGAGTAGCACTTTGGATAGACAAGAACGCGACAGTACTTATTGATGGAGAGTGGCTGGACCAAGCACCGCAAATGTATTATCCACTAGTTCTCGTTGGGTATAACGACACACTGTATGCCTTCAAATATGTACTGCATATATGCTGTTTTGGCGGCCCAGCAGGGATTGACTGGACTACAAAAGTGCTAGAGCCCGGTTTCAGTGTAATTGAAAGGGAAGGAGCGAACGGATTAGTCTCAGGCGCTACTTTTTTGCAAGGATACAACCAAACACCACGAGTTCAGGATATTCTAAATATTACTAACCCGCTTCTGGAAGGTACGTTCAAACCCGCGGCAACGGCGATTGTCACAGCCTCCATGCCTACACAACCGCCATCGACTAAACCGTAGAAATTAGTGAACAAAAACAAAGATGTTATCTCTATATAAAAAACTGCAACACGAGGGAATACAATGACCTTTGAAAAT
>JBGQGR010000210.1:0-5977 GCA_041497495.1 Anaerolineae bacterium
CGCGCGCCGTTGTTCACGCCGCTGGCGCGAAAGAAAATATGAATGGTGTGCGTGCCCTGCGGAAAGACGGTACCCGCATCAGCCGGATTTTGTTTGCTGTCCAGCACCGAAGCTAATGTCGTCAACGTAAACTTTGCCGCAGACGCAACCGGCACGGCCGAGGGCAGCGGCGTCAATAACAAATTCGGCACAGAGCCTGGCTTGATGGTCGGCGTGGCCGTGTTGGAAAGCGTAGGCGTAGGTGATGTCGTGGGGGTATCGGTCGAAGTGGGTGTTGGGCGTGGCGCACTTGTTTGTGTTGGCGAAATGATCGGCGCTCGTGTAAGCGTCGGAACGTTCGCAATGGTCGCGGGCTGCGGCTGATTCGAGAGGATGGCGGCTGAGACGATCGTGAGAACTAAGGTGGCGATGCCAACCAACAGCCAGCGGCGCGCGCGCCTCAAAGCGTCTTCACGCATGAAATAAAATGCGCCTTGCCTCGCTTGAATGCTGGCGCGGATGACGATCCACAGCGAGCAGGCAATGATCAACGCGCCGATGAGGATGATCCACGGTACAAATTGTGACAATGTGGCTAATCCTGAAAAGTGTGGCTCCGTTGACAGCGGCCTGATCGGAGTTGACTGTGATAATCTCAGCGATCGTTTTAGCGATCGTCCTTACCATTGGCTGAAAACGATTATACCATGAGTCAAATTGATGAAAATCGATTGGGTCAGCGTGCATCCGATCGGCTTGGATGGCTTAACGCGTGTGGTATAATCGCAGACATGACGAGGTGGGTTGAGCGGGAGGCGGCAGCCTATGATCGAAGTCAGCATTGATAGTATTCGAGTGAGTTTAATGTCGCAGCATCGCGTCGTGATTTTGAAGGACGCCGAGACCGAGCGCTACCTGCCGATCTGGATCGGCGCGTGCGAAGCGGATGCGATTACAATTGAATTGCAAGGCGTGGAAGTGGCGCGGCCCTTCACACATGATCTGCTCAAGTCCGCGATTACCGAACTGGGCGGCAAGATTACGCAAGTGTTGATTAGCGATCTGCGCAACGAAGTCTTCTACGCTCAGATTGTGTTGGATGTCAGCGGCCGCAAATTAGAGATCGATTCGCGCCCCAGCGACGCACTGGCGCTCGCGGTGCGCGCCAAAGTGCCGATCTACATCGATGAATCCGTCATGGATAAAGCTTCCATCACGCCGGAAGAAGACATCGCCCAAGGCACGGGCGACGAGCCGCTGACCCGCTCGCCGTTCAAAGATTTGATCGAAGGGCTGGATCTGGACGACTTTGGCGAAGAGAAATAATTATCGATGCTCCTCGTCCGCGTCTTCGCGGACTTTGACAAGGCCAGTTGTCAATATGCCCGCGACCCGATCGAATCACGTTTCAGGGCGCGGGCTGTTTTTAACTTAAATGAAAGTTTTCTGCGTATGACCACCACGCCCATCGAACGGATGCCGCCGCATTCCATTGAAGCCGAAGAAGCCGTCTTAGGCTCGATATTGATCGATCCCGAAGCGATCTTCCGCGTCAGCCCGTTCCTTAAGACCGAAGATTTCTACATCGTCAAAAATCAGTGGATGTGGGATGTGTGCCTGGCGCTGCACGAGCGCCGCGAGCCGATCGATTTTGTGACAGTCACGCGCGAATTGGAAGCACGCAATCAAATTTCCGAGATCGGCGGCGCGGCGTATGTGTCGCAGCTGATCAATGTCGTGCCCACGGCGATCCATGCTGAAGGTTATGGCCGCATCGTCGAACGATCGGCGCTGCGCCGGCGGCTGCTCAACACCGCCAGTAAAATTGCGCAGCTCGCCTATGAAGAGTCGGAAGACATTGACGCGACGATCGATGCCGCCGAGCAATCGTTATTCGCCGTCAGCCAGCGCCGCATCTCGCGCGATCTCCTGCCGATCAGCGATGTGATCCGGTCGTATTACGATCGCATCGAGTATCTGTATGAGCATCGCGGCGAGCCGCTCGGCATCCCGACCGGTTTCGTCGATCTCGATAAGATGCTGGGCGGCCTGCAGAAATCCGATCTCATCATCATCGCGTCGCGGCCCGGCGTGGGCAAGACAAGTTTGATGTTGAATGTGGCGCTCAATGCGGCGCGGCGTTTTCATCAACGCGTCGGCGTCTTCTCCTTGGAAATGTCCAACGAGCAAATTGTACAGCGGTTGGTCAGCGCCGAGACCGGCATCGACAGCCAGCGGCTGCGCTTGGGCGAACTGCACGAAGATGAGTGGCCCCTATTCGTGCAAGCCACCGGCGCGTTAAGCGACGCGCTGATGTTCATCGACGACACGCCCAGCATTTCGGCGCTGCAATTGCGGACCAAAGCCCGGCGCTTGTATGCCGAGCACGGCCTCGACCTGATCATCATCGATTATCTGCAATTGATGTCCAGCGATCAACGCACTGAAAACCGTGTGCAGGAGATCAGTTATCTGTCGCGTGCTTTGAAAGGTCTGGCGCGCGAGTTGAACATTCCGGTGCTGGTCGCCTCGCAGCTGAGCCGCGCCGTCGAGCAGCGCAGCGACAAGCGGCCAGTTTTGAGCGATTTGAGAGAAAGTGGCAGCATTGAACAGGACGCCGACATTGTGATGTTCATCTATCGCGAGGATGTGTATGATGAAAACTCGGATCGCAAGAACATCGCCGAATTGATCATTGCCAAACATCGCAACGGCCCAACGGGCACGATCGAATTGTTCTTCCAGAAGAATCTGACCATGTTCCGCAATGCGTTGAAGCGGGATATAGCTCTGTAAAAACGACGGCGGACGACAGACCGCCGACCGCGGCTGATGCCTTTTGAGAGTGAATGACTGCGGTCTGCGGTCAGATTAGAACTCAAAGATTCCATGCATACATTCAGCGGCTTTGCCAGTGGCTCAAGCAAACAAGTCTCATTCGCGGATCAGTTCTTCACCGAACTGCTGCCGCTGATCGATGATCTGGTTGAACTGAAAGTGACGCTGGCTTGTCTGCGTGCGTTCGATCAACAAAATGGCTGGTTGAAGTGGGCAACTATTAAAGACCTTGATAACGATCCGTCATTGAAAGACGTTCGCGAGAGTATCTCCGACGGTTTGGCGAAAGCAGTGCGGCGAGGATCGATCTTGCAGGCGGTTAGCCGAACGCAGGAAACCTATTTGTTTGCGAATGATCATTATGGTCGCGCAGCAAAAGAATCGATTGAACGTGGCGAATCAATCGCACAAGTCCCAGGTGTTATTGCGAATCGTCCCAATATCTATACCTTATATGAGCAGAATGTTGGCACTCTAACGCCAATGATCGCTGAGCAACTAAGAGAAGCAGAAAAGGAATACTCATCCGAATTGATCGAAGAGTCATTTCAGGCGGCTGTTAGACAGAATGTTCGTTCATGGGCGTATATCCGAAAGATTTTGGAGAGGCGCGCAAAGCGGATTGCGCAAGGGGAACAAGATGAAAAATCTCAACGAGATGTTGGGCGAAAGTGGCAAGAAGATCTCAAAAAGTACAGAGGTAAGTAATCAATCTTTAGAATCGATCAAGACTCCAAATAGCGTCTGCGAGATTTGCGACGGACTAGGTTGGATTAGTCCTGATGTGTCTCAAAGCGATCCGATGTTCGGCAAGCTCGTTCCGTGCCCACATCGGAAAAATGAAGTTGATCGATCTAAAATCAAACGGATAATGAATGAGCTTGGCTTATTAAGTAGTCTGACATTTGAGAACTTTAACCCCGTAGGCCATGCAGATACTGAAGAACAGCGAAATTCTTTATTGGCAGCGGTGGATGGCGCTCGCCGATTCATCAGCGATCCACGAGGGTGGTTGTTGATTGAGGGTACATATGGATGCGGCAAAACTCACTTGGCTGCGGCTGTTGCTAATGCCTGTTTAGACGTAGGTGTCCCCGTCAAATTTGTGAATGTGCCTGACTTATTGGATTATTTGCGCGGTGCATATAGCCCATCCGTTGAAGAAACGTTTGACGATCGATTCGGTGAAGTGCGTGATGCGCCAATGTTGATCCTTGATGATCTCGGCACACAAAATGCTACACAATGGGCTGAAGAAAAGCTATATCAAATCCTTAATGCCCGTTATATTAGCAAGAAACCAACTGTTATCACCACAAATCTTGATCTTAATAACATGGATCCTCGAGTGCGTTCACGTCTCTCGGATTTGGATTTGGTGCGTAGATTGCACATTACTGCCCCCGATTTTCGGCGCAGTGTAGTTGAGCAAGAGAAGGATGCAGTAAATAAGCTTTGGCTTTACTCTGAAAAAACCTTTTCATCTTTCAGTTTGCGCAGCAATGAATTGCAAAAAGAAGAACGCGATAATTTGCGACAAGCTTTGGAGATGGCAAAAAATTATGCGGCAGATCCAAAAGATTGGCTTATATTTACTGGCAATATTGGTTCCGGAAAAACACATCTAGCGGCTGCGATTGCCAATGAGGTAGCACGCAAGTATCCGCCAATGTTTGTAGTTGTCCCAGATTTGTTCGACTATCTACGCGCGGCTTTCAATCCAGATTCCCGTTGGACGCTATCGTTGTATAAGAGATTTGAAGACATTCGACAGTGTGCTTTGCTTATATTAGATGATCTTGGAACAGAATCGGCAACAGGTTGGGTGCGTGAGAAACTGTATCAAATTATTAACTATCGTTATATGGCGCGCTTGCCGACCGTGATCACTACATCGCTGGAGATGAGGCAGCTCGACAAGCATATCCAGGCGCGCATATTAGACGAGAGTCATTGCGCTGTTTTTCCAATCATCGTTCCTAATTATCGTGGTGGAACGATCGTTCATGAACCTAGAGTGGATAAGACATTTGCCAATAAAAAGTATGGAAATAAATCGTCAAGATAAAATGCGAACGCCGACGGTAATCACCACCTCCGTCTCGCCGGACGATCTCGATCCGCGCATCCGCACGCGCATCCTCGATGAAACACGCTGCACGGTCTTCCCGCTAGTCGCCCCAAGTTTTCGTGGCCGGCCAGCCGCCAGACCGATCGCCAAGCCAACGCGATCGACTTCATCAAGGCGAAGATAAGCCGATCATGTGCGACGCATTTCAAAAGTGCGCCGCACTTTTTTGCCTCGCCTGTCATTCTCACGTATAATCGCCGCATGCCGCTGGTCTACATCTCGATTGGCTGGTTAGCTGGAATTTGGATCGCTTCGCTTTTAACGCCGCCGCTCGAAGCGATCTTGATCGCCGCGCTGGTGCCGATCATGGGTATGGTCTTGTGGTGGCATGAGACTCGCTGGCGAATGATCTGGCTCGCAACTTTGTTTTCCATCTTCGGCGCGATTCGATTCAACCTCGCTATTCCTCACTTCGATCAAAACTCGGTCAAGACTTACAACAACACTGGTGAAGTCACGCTTGAAGGCGTGATCGATACTGAACCCGATGTGCGCGATACATACATCAATCTGCGCGTGAACGCCGATCGGTTGACGCTGCCCGATGGAACATCGGGATCGATCAGCGGCGTGGTGTTGGTCAGGCCCAGTCGTCCGGCTGAATTCAAATACGGCGATCGAATTCGCGTCACGGGCGATCTGGTTGCGCCGCCAGAATTTGCGACATTCTCTTACAAAGATTTTCTGGCGCGGCAAAATATTTACTCGATGATCGATCGGCCGCAGGTCAACCTGATCGCGCACGATCAGAGCAGCCCGATCCTCAGCGCGATCTTCGCTTTCAAAGATAGTGCGCGGAATACGATTCGGAAAATTTTGGTTGAACCGGAAGCTTCGTTATTGAATGGCATTCTGCTGGGTGATGATGCTGCTTTGCCGCTGAGTGTGCAAAATGATTTTCGCGGCACGGGCACGACGCACATCATTGCGATCAGCGGCTAGATACAAACCCAAACCAGACGTTGCATTCATGCTCATGGGCAACATACCAATTGAGAAGGGGCCGCACGGAAACTCAAAGGCAGGCAG
>JBGQGR010000211.1:0-5887 GCA_041497495.1 Anaerolineae bacterium
CCGAACACGCGCACGGGATTGTAACCGAGCACCGTCCACACGATCGAGTTGGTGAAACGCACGCCATCGCGCACCACATTTAGTTTCGATTGACCGATGCGCTCTTTATAAGGGACAGCCACCTCGATAATTTTGAGATGCTCATGCACTGCGCGCGTGCTCATCACTGGCGTGAAGTTCAAACCATCCGGCAGGGGATATAACTGCGCCAAAATTTCACGGCGGAACAAGCGCATGCCGCTGGCGCTATCGCTCACGTACTGCCGGCCTAATAAGCTAACCAAACGCGCAAAGATCATATTGCCGATACGCCGCACAAACGGCATTTCGGTCGACGCGCCCGCCATGCGCGAGCCAATCACCAGATCGGCCTGTTGATCGATCAGCGCGCGATACAAATCCGGCAGATGCTCCGGCGGATAAGTGCCATCGGCGTCGAGGAACGCCAGGTATTCACCCGTAGCTGCAGTAAAGCCGGTCTTGATCGCCGCGCCATAACCGCCATTGACGGCGTGCTGAATCAAGCGCACGCGCGGATACTGTTGAACGACCTGCGCCGTTCGATCTTTCGATCCGTCGTCGACGACGACCAATTCCAGATCGACACCGCTTTCACGCAGAGCGGATTCGATCGACAATACCCGATCGATCACAAGAGCGATGCCGTCTTCTTCGTTGTAGGCGGGGATGATGACAGAGAGCTTCGACATTATTGAGGTTTGTTCCCAATACTGACAAGATGACAGGCTGATCTCGTGAACAAAGTCAGCCTGTCATCCCATCAGCTTGTCACAGAAAATAAACTTCCTTATCGCCGATCGTCTTACTGCCATCAATCGATCGAATCACGCGCGCGGGCACCCCGCCGACGATCGTGTGCGGCGCAACATCTGACGTGACCACTGCACCGCCCGCCACAACCGCGCCTTGACCAATATGCACTCCATCCGTAATGACCGCGCCCGAGCCGATCCACACATCGTCTTCGATCACGATGCCTTGCGCCGTGATACCCTGATCTATAAAGCGGCGCTGCGGATCGTCGAAGATGTGATCGACGGCAACGATCTGCACCATCGGCGAGGTATACACTCGATCGCCGATTGTCACGCCACCCTGCCCGCGAATCACATTGTATTCGCCGATCAAGCTGTTCGAGCCAATGGTGATCCCGGCATGCGGCAGATCTCGAAAGTTGTATACATGCAAGATCGAGCCGTGCATAATCAAAGTATCGTGACCAATTTGCACGCCCGCCGGGCACGCATGGATGTAGACGGATTGATCAAGATAGCTGTGCTGGCCCAATCGGATATTACTGGCAAACCGCAAGCGCACACCGTTCTCGATCGCTGCCAGACCATCCATCCGCAAGATCAATCGATAGAATATACCGCGCAACCCCACACCGATCAGCGTGGGCAGCCAGCCGATCAGCAGCTGCCACAGCTGCTCCCAAAAATAATGGAGCGGCGTGGCCGCTTGACGCTTGATGTACAGCGCGACTGTTTTCATGGCGAGAATAGGTACACGAATTACGCAAATATCACGCCTGACAATATAATTCGTGTGATTCGGGATATTCATGTACGAGCTGTTTTCGATTATACCAGAGTGCCGATCGGCTGTGGTATAATCGCGGTAATTCTTCATTTTTCTCCAACCGATCAACTATGCAGACTGTCGATCAACAAGAATTCAGTTCCGCCATTCCCGCCGAAACACGCGCACGAATTGAGAAACTCGCCAACGCTCTGCTCGAGCGCTACAATGTCAGCACACCGCCCGTGCCGATCGATCAAATTCTCAAGGACCCGCTGCTCGATCTGTGGGATGTCGATCCCACACAGATGAGTTCCAGTTTTGGCCATGGCATCTTTCGGCACGCGCCCCGCCTGGCATCGGCGCGCTTGCTATACCGCGCCATCTCGGAAAGCAGCGCAGCGCGCCAGGCCGGACTCGATGCGCCGTGGCCGGCCTCACGCCGCGAAGTGAAATATTTTGCGCGCTGCGTGCTGATGCCGGAAGCATGGCTCCGCCAGCTGCCTGATAAAGAACGCGTCATCGACAGCATCGCCGATACATTTCAAGTGCCGCCGTTCGATGTGATTGTCCGCTTGGGTGAACTGGGTTTGCCCGTGCCCGATACCTCTATCCCCAAAGCATAGGAGCCACATGCCCCACATTTTTCCAACTTACGAATGGGCTGTTGCTTTTAAAGAAGAGATCAATCGCAGCCAGGTCTACACGGAAGCCGCCAAAACTTGGGAAGGTGCGATTAACTTTGTGATCGATGATGTGCTCGACGAGCTCGGCCATCCCAAAGTGTTGTGGATCGATCTATGGCACGGCCAATGCCGCGAGGCCAAAGAAGCGGCCGCCGCTCAGCCGATCGAAGCGCCGTACACCATTCACGCGCCGCTCGCCAATTGGAAAAAAGTCATCACCAAAAAACTCGGCCCGACGCAGGCCATGGTCAGCGGCCAACTGCGCGTCAAAGGCAATCTGGCGCACATCTTGAAATACGTCAAAGCCGCGCAGGAACTGGTCGAGTGCGCGACGCGCATTGAAACTGAATTCGTCAACTAATTAGTGACAAGTGATTAGTGACATTGATGGTTAGCCATCCAGCACCCGTTACTAATTACTAATCACTCATCATGCCTATTCAGCCTCGCCTGCTCCTCAAGATCGATCTCACCACGCAGCAGATCACAACTGAACCGATCGATCCGCGCTGGGCCGAAGACTTCATCGGCGGCAGCGGATTGGCCGCGCGGATTTTGTGGGACATACTGACACCCTCGATCGATCCACTCGGCCCCGATATTCCTCTGCTGTTTATGAACGGGCCGCTGACCGGCCTGGCCGGCCCGTCGGTCGGGCGTTTCGTCGTGTGCAGTCGATCGCCGGCGACCGGCTTATGGGCCGAATCAAATTGCGGCGGCTTTTGGGGACCGGAGTTGGCTTTCGCCGGATATGATGGAGTGTTGATTACCGGCCGAGCCAATAAACCCACTTATATTTGGATCAACGACGATCACGTTGAAGTGTGTGATGCTTCATCACTCTGGGGACATACCGATACGTATGAGACGCAGACGGTGATCCGCACTGAGCGGCATGAATCTTTGGCGCGCATCATGTGCATCGGCCTTGCGGGCGAACGATTGATCCCGTATGCCAGCATCTTATGCGATCACGGCCGCGTCGCCGGTCGAACGGGCCTGGGCGCGGTGATGGGTTCAAAGAATTTGAAGGCCGTGGCCGTACGCGGACATCACAAACCACACATCGCTCGACCGGATCAATTCCAACCGCTGCGCGCCGCGGCAAATCGTGAACTCAAAGAAGACAACATCACGCTCGGCTTGCGCGCCAGCGGCAGTGCGGCTGCCGCCGAATTGTTCCAGATGTATGGCGAAATGCCGATGGGGTATTTCACGCGCGGCAGTTTCATCGGTCAAGAGAACATCAGCGGCAATGTCATGAATGACACCATTCTCAGCGGCGTGACCACCTGCCATGCATGCGTCATCGCCTGCGGCCGAGTCGTTGCCATTCCCGAAGGCCCCTACGCTCGATCGGACAGCAAAGGCCCGGAATACGAAACGATGGTCGGCTTCGGCGCAAATTTACTGAGCGATGATCTGAGTGCAACGGCTCACCTCGGCCAGAAGTGCGATCGATATGGACTGGACACGATCAGCGCCAGCAACACGATCGGGTTAGCGTATTTGCTGTATGAGCGTGAACTGATCAAGCCCGCAGACATCGACGGGCTCGAATTGAATTGGGGCGATCCACGCCCGGCCGATTACTTGATCGACATGATCGTGAATCAACAAGGGCTGGGCGCAGTCATGAGTCGCGGCGCAAGAACGTTGGCGAAACACTTCGGTGTGGAAGAACTCGCCGTGCAGGTCAACAATCTGGAAGTGGCTTATCACGATCCGCGCGCAATGGCGAGCATGATGCTGACCTACGCCACTTCGCCGCGCGGTGCGTGCCACAATCAAAGCGATGTGTTTATCGCCGAGATCGGCACCGAGCATCCCGAATGGAACATTCCCATGCTGCAAGACCCGTTGAGCGAAGCAGGCAAAGCGCAGATCGCCGCGCAGCACCAGAACTATCGCACGGTGGATAACAGTTTGGTATTATGCTTCTTCGCGCACGTGCCCGGATCGACCGCGTTGAGTTTGCTGAATGCCGCCGTCGGGCTCGACTGGACCATGACCGACCTGCAACGCGCGGGCGAACGCATCTGGAATTTGAAACGCGCGATCAACAATCGCTTCGGCTTGACGCGCGCCAACGATAAATTGCCTAAACTCTTGCTGGAGCCGTTACCCGATGGTCCGATCGCCGGACATGTGCCAAACTTCGATCGATTGTTGAGCGACTATTATCAAGTGCGGGGCTGGGACGAACAATCGGGCAAACCGAGAAAAGAAAAGTTGATCGAATTGGGTCTTGATTTTGCGGCGGATGTTTTGTGGAAATCGAATGCCTAATTCATACTGCGCACTGCATAATGGTTTCATTTCATTCAAAGCACTTATGCACTAAGCCTTGAGCATTCAGCATTGTGAATTGAGCATTGATATGATAGCCGTCACCGGCGCGACTGGTTTCCTCGGTCACAACCTTATTCCCCTTTTACTGGAGCGCGGACATACCGTTCGCATTCTAGCCCGGCCCACGAGTCAATATCAATTCCTCATCGATCTCGGCGTCGAAGTGATCCACGGCGACACGCGCGATGCGTCGGCGGTCGATCGATTGATCGATGGCTGTGACGCGGTGATTCACGGCGCAGGCTATTTTCGATTTTGGGGCAGGTCCGATGATTTTCACAGCACCAATGTGCTCGGCACGGCGAATGTATTAGAAGCCGCGCATCGATCGAACGTGCGGCGCTTCATCCACATTTCCACCGTGGTGGTCGTCGGCGCACCGAAGCCCGGCACGATCATTACTGAAAGTTATCCGTGCGAGCCGCGTGACGATTATCAACGCAGCAAGTTGGCAGGCGAAGCATTAGTGTTGAACTATCACGCGAACTTCGGACTGCCAACGATCATTTTTCGTCCCGGCGCGTTTTACGGCCCCTACGGGCGCTATGCCTGGAACCGACTGTTCTTTGAAGACCCGCACCTTCATCACCTGCCGATCCAGATTCACGGCGGGCAACTGCTGACCTTCCCGGTTTTTCTGCCCGATCTCGCACGTGTGATCGATGCGGCCTTGACGCGCGGCACACCGGGTGAAATTTACAATGTGTGCGGGCCGAGCATGACGCATCATGAAGTCAATGATATGATCAGTAGATTGATCGGCGATCATCCACATTTCTTCAACGCGCCCGAGTGGGGCATGCTGCTGACTGCCCGGCTGCTGACTTTCTTCTCGCGCTTCACGCATCACGAGCCTTACTATCCGATCAATCTGGCGCCCTATGTCTTCAATAACTGGATCGTGGATAGCAGCAAAGCCGTTCGCGACCTCGGCTTCGGGGCGACGCCGTTTGTCGCTGGCGCACGGATGACGATCGAGTGGTATCGCAAAGCTGGGTTGATGAAGACAAGATGAAGGCGGAAGGATGAGGGATGAAATTGCATGATATGGGACATTTGGTATAGCTATACCTATGTCATGTGGTAGTTGACGCGCTTTGGGGGATATGTTAAAAACACAATACGCCGCACACCTGGCCTTGCCCAATGCTGCTTGATCATTGTTCATTGCTAATGGTGCATTGGAAATTTCTTCAGGAGGCAACCTCTCATGAATATCGGCAACATTCTCGCCACTAAAGGCAACAAAGTTATCACCATTCACCCCGAACAGTCACTCAAGGAAGCGATCGCCCTGCTGACCCAGC
>JBGQGR010000212.1:0-5879 GCA_041497495.1 Anaerolineae bacterium
CTATCATTTGGCCGATGAGTCCAGCCGCTTTCTGGCGACGACGCAGATTGGCATGACGCTGATGGGCTTCCTCGCGTCGGCGACAGCAGCCGTGAGCTTGTCCGATGGACTGGGTGCGGCGATCGAGAAAATCCCGATCGCCGGGATCGATCAATCGGCGCATGGTATTGCCGTGGCAATTATTACGATCATACTGGCGATCATCACGCTGATCTTGGGCGAACTCGTGCCCAAATCGATCGCACTGCAGCATACACTGCGAATTGCCCTGTTCGTCGCTCGACCGATCGATCTGCTGTCACGCATCTTCAATCCATTGGTGCATTTTCTGGTCGGCGCCAGCAACATTATCACCAAACCGTTTGGCGGCAAACCTCGGCGCGGCATGCCGATCGTGACCGAAGAAGAAATCAAGACCATGGTCGATGCCAGTGAAGAAGGCGGCGCGATCGAAGAAGAAGAACGGGAGATGATCTATTCGATCTTCGAATTCGGCGACACGCTGGCGCGCGAAGTCATGGTCTCGCGGGTGGACATCGTCGCGATCGAAGCCGCCACCTCGGTGCTGGATGCGATCGAGCTGGTGACGCAGCACAATCATTCGCGCGTGCCCATCTATCAAGGCAACATCGACAATATCATCGGCGTGCTGTACGCCAAAGATTTATTGAAAGTCCTGCTGGAGAAAGGCCGCGAAGCCAGCAATCAAATTCAATTGTCGGCGCTGGTGCGACCGGCAACTTTCACGCCCGAAACCAAGAAAGTGGATGAACTGCTGGAAGAAATGCAGAAGCGGCGCGTGCACATGGCGATCGTCATCGACGAGTACGGCGGCACGGCCGGACTGGTCACCATCGAAGATATCCTGGAAGAGATCGTCGGCGAGATACAAGATGAATACGATCAAGCCGAAGAACCCATGACGCAAACGGTGAACGACCAGGAATGGATCATCGATGCGCGCGCCAATCTCGACGATGTCAATGATCTGCTGGAAAGTGAAATGCCGGCCGACGAAGCCGACACGCTGGGCGGGTTCGTCTACAGTCAACTCGGTAAAGTGCCGCTGCCCGGCGATGAAGTCCATTATAAAAATATCATGCTGAAAGTCATGAACATCGCCGGTCGACGGATTGGCAAAATTCGCGTGACGAAACGGCCGGAAGAACAAATAGTCGAAGAAGAGCCGAGTGAAGAGTAACGCGTACTCTTTAATTACACAGCACACATTAGGAGTGTTCGATGAAGCGCAGCGAATTGATTGCCTTAGCCCAAAAGGCCCGCCAGAAAGCGTATGCGCCCTATTCGCATTACAAAGTCGGCGCGGCGCTGCTGGGCAGAAGCGGCAAAGTGTATCTGGGCTGCAACGTCGAGAATGCATCCTACGGTTTGACCTGCTGTGCGGAACGCAATGCCGTTTTCACAGCGGTGGGCGCGGGCGAGACCGAATTTGAAGCCATCGCGGTGGCAACCCGCAACGGCGGATCGCCGTGCGGCGCCTGCCGCCAAGTGTTGAGTGAGTTCGCGCCCGATCTGAAAATTTACATTGCGAGCAATGATGGCCATATCAACACCACCTCGATCAAAAAATTGCTGCCCGGCGCATTCACACCGAATGATCTCTGATATTCTGACCGCTGACGACAGACGGCAGACCGCAGTTGATCATCTTTCAATTTTGATTACATCGCTGCAATTTGCTCATTTGGATGTTGATCCTTGCCTGATCGAAATCGTCTCTATCGAATTGACGCCATTGTGATGCACCGATCGGATGTGGGTGAAGCCGATCGGTTGTTGACCGTCCTGTCGCGCGATCAGGGCAAGCTGCGCGTCAACGCCAAAGGCGCGCGCAAAGTCGGCAGCCGCAAAGGCGGCCACGTTGAACTATTCACCCGATCGAACATGCTGATCGCCAAAGGGCGCGGCGACATCGACATTGTGTCGCAGGTCGAAATGACGCAAGCGTATCGCGGCCTGCACGAAGACTTGACCCGATCGACGTATGCGCATTACGCGGTGGAGTTGATCGATGCGTTTGCCGAAGAGGGCACGGCGCAACCCGATATTTTTGATCTCTTAGCGGACGCCTTGAGCTGGATCGCCAACTCAAATAACTTGCTGCTGACCACGCGCTACTTCGAGTTAAAGTTGCTCACCCTCGCCGGTTTTCAACCGCAAGTCTTTGTGTGTGCAGTTAATGGTAAGGCGCTTGAAGAAATCAAGGCCGATGAAAATTACGGCTGGAGTCCAAATGCCGGCGGCGCGATCTGCCCGACGCACGCTGAAGGCCGATCGGATGCAGGCCGCTTGTCGCTCAACGCGCTAAAAGTTTTGCGCCACGCGCTGCGCAGCAACTATCGAACGTTCACCGCCTTGACCGTGCGCGAGTCGGTGCAAAACGAGATCGAGCAAGCCATGTTAAGATATGTGCAGTATGTGCTGGAACGCCGCGTCAAATCGATCGAGTTTCTGAATCTGCTCAAGCGCGAGAGTGCATCAATCTAAATTCCGATCCACGAATCTTCACGAATCAATAAAAGAATAGCGTGGATTCGTGGACTACCTTTCAAGGCGACCAGATGTCCAAACCCCAATCGTTTCAGCAAATCATTCTGAAGTTGCAAGACTACTGGACCAGCCGTGGCTGTTCACTATGGCAGCCCTATAACACGCAGGTCGGCGCGGGCACGATGAATCCCGCCACGTTCCTGCGCGTGCTCGGCCCCGAACCGTGGAACGTCGCGTACGTCGAACCCTCGATCCGGCCGGATGATGGCCGCTACGGCGACAATCCCAATCGGCTGCAACAACACACGCAATTTCAAGTCATCCTTAAACCCGATCCGGGCAATCCGCAAGAAATTTATTTGGAATCATTGTTCGCGCTTGGCATCAAACGCCAAGAGCACGATATTCGATTCGTCGAAGACAATTGGGAATCGCCGGCGCTCGGCGCGTGGGGGCTTGGTTGGGAAGTGTGGCTGGATGGATTGGAGATCACGCAGTTCACCTACTTTCAACAAGCCGGCGGCATCACACTCGATCCGGTATCGGTGGAGATCACCTACGGCCTCGAACGCATTGCCATGTTCTTGCAAGGCGTGCGCAGCGCGTACGACATCGATTACGACGGCATGCATACTTACGGCGAGATGTTTTTGCGCTCAGAGATCGAATACTGCATCTACAACTACGAACTCGCGGATGTCGATCGGCTGCACCAGCTCTACGATACTTACGAAGCCGAAGCGAAAGCCGCGCTGACGCACGAACCTCCGCTGGTTATTCCCGCGCACGATTACGTGCTTAAGTCCTCACACACTTTCAATCTACTCGACTCGCGCGGTGCGATCGGCGTGACCGAACGCGCGAATTATTTCCGCCGGATGCGTGATCTATCCCGATCGG
Source organism: Anaerolineae bacterium (assembly GCA_041497495.1). Lineage (GTDB taxonomy): Bacteria > Chloroflexota > Anaerolineae > Fen-1058 > Fen-1058 > JBGQGR01. The sequence goes on from JBGQGR010000212.1 coordinate 3,412, forward strand.
TGGCGCAGGCTTATTTAAAGCAGCGCGAGGCGATGGAGTTTCCGTGGCTAAAATCCGACCGCGGACCGCAGACCACAGACCACAGCAAATCAAGAGTGGTCGCGGGTCAGCCGTCGGCGGTCCAAGAGCCTTCACTGCTTGTGCTTGAAATTGGAACGGAGGAAATTCCCGCAGGAGATGTTGATTCGGCGATCAATCAATTGCGAAAGATTGCTAAAGAGGCATTCAAAATTGCGCGTCTCGAATACAAAATGATCCTAGTCTTCGGGACACCGAGACGAATAGCATTGCTTGTCGGAGGTCTTGAACCAAAGCAAACGGCGATCGATATCATAGTACGCGGCCCAGCTGTGAAAGCGGCGTACGATAAAGATGGCAAGCCGACCAAAGCCGCTGAAGGTTTCGCGCGCAATCAAGGCGTATCGGTCAGCGATTTGATCAAAGGCGAAGAAAAAGGTGCGGAGTACGTGTTCGTCAAGAAACACGACGCGGGCAGACTTACCACTGAAATATTGAAGACTCTGTTGCCTGATTTGATCGCGGCTATCAAATTCGAAAAGACAATGCGATGGAATGAGAGCGGCGTCGCATTCAGTAGACCAATTCGTTGGCTTGTCGCTCTATTGAGCAATCAAATTATTTCATTCGAGTACGCTGGCGTACGAAGCAGTAATGTGACATATGGGTTACAGTGCTCGGAATTAGGCGATCTTGTTGCAACCCAAAAAGATATTGACAGCAAGGACGCCTTAGTGTCAACTACTCGAAATACAAAGGCTTCTCCCAACAAGTATGTAACACCAAGGATTATCATCAAATCGGCAGATCATTATCGACGATCGATCGAGAGTAAGAACATCGTTATCGACCAAGAAGAGCGACGCCGCATTATCAATGAGCAACTTGACAAATTCGAGAAAAGCGAAAGCGGCCTGATATTTCGAGAGCCGTTGATCAATGAAGTCATTTACTTAGTTGAACAACCTCAAGCACTGTTAGGTTCATTTGAAAAAAAGTATCTTGCACTTCCTGCTAAGGTGCTTGAGAGTGTGATGGAGAAGCACCAACGCTACTTCTCACTATATGACAGCACAGATGTCAACCGCTTACTGCCGCACTTCATTACGATCCGCAACGGCGACGATCAACACCTCGACAGCGTGCGGCACGGCAATGAAGAAGTGATCCGCGCGCGTTTTGCTGACGCCGAGTATTTCTTCAATCACGATCGACAACACAAACTGGAAGACTTTCTGCCGCGACTCGGCACACTAACCTTTCAAGTCAAGCTCGGATCGATGCTGGATAAAGCCAAGCGCATCGAAGCGTTGACGCCGACGATCGGTTCGATGTTAGGTCTCAAAGAGAGCGATCTAAAATTCGCGCAGCGCGCCGCGCACTTGAGCAAGGCCGATCTCGCCACACAGCTCGTCGTCGAGATGACATCGCTGCAAGGCATCATGGGTCGCGAGTACGCGAAGTTGAGCGGCGAACCGAATGAAGTTGCGAATGCAATTGGCGAACAATACGATCGCGTGCCCGCATCGAAGATTGGTGCGGCAATCAGTTTGGCCGATCGATTCGACAGCTTAGCAGGTCTGTTTGCGATCGGTCTGGCGCCGACGGGCTCGGCTGATCCGTGGGCGCTGCGCCGCGCGGCCTTGAGTATCGTCGAGACACTCATCGCGCATAAAGTTTCTTTTTCACTGAAGCGTGCGCTTGAATCAGCAGCCCAGCTGCAACCCCTCGTCGTCGAATCAAAATCGATCGATGAGACGCAGTCCTTCATCGTCGGGCGTGAAAAAGCCGCGTTTCTAGATCAAGACTTGCGCTACGATCTCGTCGATGCAATCTTATCGGCGCGTGGCGATGATCCATTCATTGCGTTACACTCGATTCAATTTTTGACTCAATGGGCAGCTAAGCCGGATTGGTTCCTGATGCTCGACGGTTATGCGCGCTGCGTGCGGATTGTGCGCGACATTAAAGAGTCGCTGCCGCTCAACATCAAGTCGGATAATGATCAATATACCCAAGACCTGTATCAAGCTTATGAAGCCGCACACAAATCGATCGGGCCAGCCAGCTCGATCGAGGATTTCTTCACCGCGCTCAAAAAGCTGATCGAACCGATCACTATTTTCTTTGACAAGGTGCTGGTCATGCATGCAGATCGATCGATCCGAGAAACGCGGCAAGCGTTGCTGCAACGCATCTGGCATTTGGCGGACGGCCTCGTCGATCTCACCAAAGTAGAAGGGTTTTAAGTTTATTACACATCACACCAAACATCACGGTTATTTGTCACTAGCGCAGACCGGTTAGCATCAGTTAGACTTAATCGATTGGAAATTCATCAACACCGCAATTATTAAACACGTTAAGGAGAACAAGATGTCACAGAAGTGGGTTTATCTATTTAGTGAAGGCAACAAAGACATGCGCGATCTGCTCGGCGGCAAAGGCGC
>JBGQGR010000213.1:0-5876 GCA_041497495.1 Anaerolineae bacterium
ATCGATGACTCTCAGCATATGATGAGCCGAGGCCTGATCATCTGGCAACACGCGATAAATCTTGCGCTGTTCCAATGACACCTCGTCGCCATCATTTTGATGCAAACGACAAATTGTGATTTGACTGGTGTTTGATCCATGGTAGTTCTCATTCTGATAATATTCGTATGACTTTTATTTCTTTTTTCCGATGCCGTGGACCTCATACCAGTGAAGCTCGGCTACACAGATTGTATCATCTGGCAGTCGCGCTGTGGCCTGCCCTTTGAGTTTCCGCCATCGCCCTTGATCATATAATCGTCGAAGACGGGCAATCTCGTGAATTGAACTACCGACCGCGATCGTTTCGATGTCAGTGAGTTCACTGACGATCTCAATTTCAAGTTCCATTGATGTCAGATTGTACAGCGAATTGGAATTACCTCAAAATCAATCCCAAGATCGAATCAAGCGCAGTGCTGGCGATCAACGACGTGGCCAAGATCACTCCAGCCAGCATGATCGCAATGGCGGCGTTGCCCCGACCGATCTCAGCCCACTCATCGATCGCGCCCGTCAAGCGAGTAAAGATCCACAGCGACAAACCGATCGAGACGACGGCGAGGAACAAGCCGACCAAAATCTGCAGGCCTTGAATCAACAATCGATAAGCCACATCATTCGCCGGGCCGACGTCAAGGCTGATCGAAGCGGGAGCCAGCGCCGGATGCAGAATGATCGCCACGCCGAAAATCAATGCGCCCAAGACAATTCCGACGGCGACATTGCCTTTGCGCAGTTCGGCCCATTCATCGATGTTGCGCGTCGTTCGATCGAACAGCCACACGCTGAGATACGCGACGATTGCGGCGGTGATGATCGAGATGACGAGTTGTGCGCCGGAGAGAAATAGATTTTGCATTAAAGTCCTCCTTCAAGAGACCGCAGACTACAATTCATTTATTGCCAATCGTGTTCGGTGTAGAGCTCATACGCCATGGAATTTTTCATCCTTCATCCTTTATCCTTCCTCCTTTGGTTTATGGATACACTTGTTGAGTAAAGAACAGCGCATTCACATTTAAGCCGCGAATACGAATGTCCCAATGCAAATGCGCGCCCGTCGATAAGCCGGTGTTATCCGACAGCGCGACAAGATCGCCTTGATGCACCACTTGGCCGACAGTCACATTGAAACTTTGCAAGTGATACAGTCCGCTGAACACTCCCCAGCCATGATCGATTACGATCGCATTCCCGCGCACGGTCAGCAGCTCGGCCACCACCACCACTCCATCGGCGGGCGCGTAGACGGGTGTGCCGGCTGGAATCGCGAAGTCGGTGCCTTCGTGATAACTGGTGAATGGGCCGCCATCATACGATCGACGTGTGCCGAAGGGCGAACTGATCCTTGTGTAATGATCGACCGGCACATTGAACAAGCCATGCCAGTAACGCACGGGATTGAAAACAGTCCAAACGGCATTCAGCTTATCGCGCTCATAAGCCAGCAAAGTCGGATCGAGCAAGTCCTGCCGATCGGGCGGCAGGTTGATGTACTCAAAGTTGAAGTGACCCGCAGTGATTTGCACGTTGGTCGAGACGGTTGTCTGTGTGCCATTCCCATCGATCGCGCTGACATTCACGGCGTACAGTCCCGGCTTCACGCCCGTCACCGGACTCGCGCCGACGCCGGCCAAGCCAATGTATTGGTTATTTTCCAAGGCAAAGGGAATGGTTTGGCTGATAAAAGTGCCGCTCAACGTGGCGGGTTTCGTCGTCCGAACCGTGATCACCATGAGGCTGCCCTGCTGCAATGGCTGCGGACCAATATCGATGCTGATGAATGGCGCGGGCAGCGGCGTTCCTGGCTGTGCGATCGATGGCGATTGCGTGTTGATCGGAATGGCCAATTGTTGTCCGACAAACACCCAATCGCGCTTGCTCAAATGATTTGCTGCGGAGATCGCTTGCGGATTGACGCCGAGAGTAACCGCGATACTGAATAATGTGTCGCCGGGTTGTACCGTGTGAATGCGATTCACACTCGGCGAATTTGAAGTCGATGCGGCGGCTGGAATCGCCAGCGATTGGCCGACGTAGATTTGATCGGGATTGACCAAGCCGTTGGCTTCGGCGAGTGCATTCACGTCGATCCCGTAGCGCTGCGCGATGGAGTACAGCGTGTCGCCCGCTTGCACAACGTAGATCGTGGTGCCGCCTGATTGAGCTGCGGCCAGCTCGAGGGGTTGGGCAGACACGATCAAGATTGAGATGAGTAAACTGATAAGGAGAGTTCGATAAAGTCGTTTCATGATTATTTTTCAAACTTCAATCGATCGCCAATCTTCACGCGCGGCAATAACTCCGGCGATGCTTCTAAAACGTAACGGGCTGCTTGAGGTGAAGCGTAGTACGGATGCCAAGCTTTAGCTAAGGCAGTATGCACCACTTGAAATTGATCATCGAGCCAGATTGCAGCAATATCGAACGGAACGAAGAACATATGGATCGATGTCGCAGCAATGCTCGATCGAGTTTCAGCCAGCACCAGCCCTTCAGCCGGATCGATCGATCGGCGGAACATCAAGCCGCGCAATTTCGATCCAAACGTATCGCACCACTTTATGCGTTGAAGCAGTACCTCGCCTGTTGAACTCATTGCTCGCATGCTGGGATTATACATGAAGATAAGGGATGAGGGATGAAGGATGAGGGCTGAAGAAGAATTAGCTCAGAGATCATAAATCCATAAATCGGAGACCAGAGATTCACTTGACCACTCTTCACAACAGGACTAGAATGTCGGCCTGATTTCATATAAGGATAGGTGCCCTTGATTCACACGGATTCGGTTCTTCCGACTTTCTCGCTGCCCAAATCGATCGCGCGATTGGGCGAACTGGCTTACAACTTATGGTGGTCGTGGCATCCAGAGGCGCTGGAACTCTATGAGTTGATCGATCCCGTTTTGTGGGAGCAGTGTTCACACAATCCGGTCAAATTCCTGAAGCATGTGGCTCGCAAGAACTTGAATGCGGCGGCGCAAGAAAACAGTTATTTGGAAAGCTACGATTGTGTGCTGGCCGCTTTTGATGAATACATGCAGGCGCAGTCCACTTGGTTCATCACGCAGTATCCTGATTTGAAAGATCGCCCCATCGCTTACTTTTCCACTGAATTCGGTTTGCATGAAGCGCTGCCGATGTATGCGGGCGGCCTCGGCGTGTTGAGCGGCGATCACTGCAAAGCAGCCAGCGATCTTGGTTTGCCCTTAGTCGCGGTTGGCTTCATGTATCGACAAGGCTATTTTCGCCAACGTATCACTGAAGACGGCTGGCAGGAAGCCATCAACGAGAATTTGAATCTCGATGAATCGCCGATCTTGCTGGTGCAGAATAGTAAGGGACAAGCAGTTGTCGTGCATGTCGAAATGCCGGGCCGTGTAGTGTATGCTCAATTGTGGAAAGTGCAGATTGGCCGCGTGTCACTGTTCTTGATCGATACCGATGTTGATCCGAATGCAGCGATCGATCGTGAGTTGACCACCCGCTTGTATTACAGCGATCTCGAACGGCGCTTGCAGCAGGAAATTGTGTTGGGCATTGGCGGTGTGCGCGCGCTGCGCAGTTTGGGCTACAACCCCGCCGTCTGGCACATGAATGAAGGCCACTCCGCTTTTTCCAGTCTGGAACGGATTAGCGAGATCGTTAGCAACGGCGAGACATTCGATCGGGCATTGGAGCAGATTCGCGTTTCGACGATCTTCACGACACACACGCCGGTGCCGGCCGGGCACGATATGTTCCCGACCTGGATGATCGAAAAATACTTTTCCAATTATTGGACCGGTCTCGGCCTTGATCGCGATCGGTTCTTAGCGGTTGCCTTTCAGCATGAATCCTGGGGCGATGTGTTCAGCATGACTTTGCTGGCGCTGCATGCCTCCGAGCGTGTCAACGGCGTGAGCGAACTGCACGGCGAGGTCTCGCGCAAAATGTTTGCGCATCTCTGGCCGGATCGATCGGTGGATGAAGTCCCGATCGGATCGATCACGAACGGTGTGCATACGCACACCTGGCTGGCGCATCGCATGAGCGAGCTGTACGATCGATATCTTGATCCCGATTGGCGCGACCGCATCGACGATCAAGCCATGTGGGACAAAGTCCGCAACATTCCCGATAACGATCTATGGCAAGTGCGCCGCCATCTCATGCGGCAGTTGGTGGCGTTTGCGCGTGAACGCGCGCGTGCCCAGTGGCAGCGCGGCGGAACACATCCCATCCAGATTGTGGCGGGCGGCGTACTGCTCGATCCGTATGCGTTGACGATCGGTTTTGCGCGGCGCTTTGCGACGTATAAGCGCGCGGCCTTGATGCTGCGCGATGCCGATCGGTTGTTCCGGCTCGTGAATGATCCGGCGCGGCCTGTGCAATTTATTTTCGCGGGCAAAGCGCATCCGGCCGATGATCCGGGCAAGCACGTCATTCAAGATTTGTATCGCATCATCAAAGACTCGCGTTGGGGCGGACGCATTGTGTTTCTAGAAGACTATGACATGAACCTTGCGCGCTACCTGGTGCGCGGCGTCGATGTGTGGCTGAATACGCCGCGCCGACCGCTGGAAGCCAGCGGCACCAGCGGCGAAAAAGCCGCAGTGAATGGCGTCCTGAATTTTTCCGTGCTCGATGGTTGGTGGCGCGAAGGCTATAACGGCGAGAACGGCTGGGCCATTGGCGACGATCGAGATTATCCCGATACCGAAACGCAGGACGCAGCCGATGCGGCCTCATTATTCGAGACGCTGGAAAAATCGATCGTGCCGTTGTATTACGATCGAGACAGCCAAACCCATCTGCCGTTAGGCTGGCTGCGGATGATGAAGGAATCGATCCGATCGCTTGCGCCGATGTTCAGCACTTCGCGCATGTTGAAAGAATATACAGCTGAAATGTATGCGCCAGCCGCGCGCAGCGAGCCGGTGAACGCGTAAAGCCGTTGAGTGAGTTGAAGCGCTCAAATTAATTTCATAGAGATGGCACAAACTCGCCGGTCGAGGTCAAGTACCTCGACCGGCGAGTTTGTGTCAGGGTTATGCTCAACGGCCAGGCATGTTCAGCAAAATTTGCCTAGCGTAGTGCAAACAATTCGCAGCGGTTTGCGTGAGAAGGCTGAAAATTGATCGATTAGGCTATTGACGCGCAAACCGGTTTGTGTTAAAGTAGCCTGTGTGCCGCGTTGTGCGGCATCTGTCACGTGGATGGCATTTAAGCAGGGTAGTGATGGCGCTTAAGACAAAGCAGCGATCGACAATGAAAGAAGTGGCCGAGCGGGCTGGCGTCGCCAAGACTACGGTCTCGCATGCAATCAGCGGTAAGCGGCCTGTGGCGCCTGACACCCGCGAAAAAATCTTCGCGGCCATGCGCGATCTGCGTTTTACCCCCAATCCCATCGCCCGTCGGCTGGCCGGCAGCGCTAGTCATGCCATCGCTCTCGTTTTTCCTCTCGCCTCACAATCATTGGCGGGAGTTGAACTGCGGTATCTCAACAGCATCGGCGAAGTCGTCAATCGCGGCGACTATACTTTTCTGACTTTGACTTCGCCGCGTGTGCGCGTCGATGATCTGCGGCAGGTGATTTATTCCGGCATGATCGACGGCGTCATCTTGATGCGCATACACGTCGATGATGAGCGCGTCGAACTTTTGAAAGAAGCCGGTTTGCCGTTTGTGATGGTCGGCCGCACGCGTCACAACGCAGGCTTGATCTACGTCGATCTGGATGTGGAAGCCGCCATCGATTTGGCGGTCAGTCATTTGGTAGAATTGGGTCACACGCATATCGCGTTCATTTGCCCGGACGATTTGGCTTTTGGTTTTGCTTATCGTTTGATG
>JBGQGR010000214.1:0-5859 GCA_041497495.1 Anaerolineae bacterium
ATTCCTGAAAAACTCTTATCGCAATTCGAAAACTTTCCATGCATTGCTATGGGCATGCTGCTAGGCGAGTATCAAGATGAAGGGTTTGTTCCGTCACACGAACTGATCGCTCGCTTCGGATCACACTTCACTGGACGACGATTGAGGCTGAGCAGCGATCAAGTTGGTGTGTGGCTAAATAGCGGAGATTTGCGAAACCTCGGAGTGCTGCCGTATCCGATCGGCAGTGTGATTTTATTGGAAGATGATCGTCATCGATTCTTGGGACGAGGCAAAGTGTTGAGGGAGCGCTTGCGGAATTTGCTGCCGAAGCGATAACCCCCACCCATGCCCTCCCCCGTCATGACGGGGGAGGGTTAGGGAGGGGGTTTCATCCATTCATCAACAATCCGATCGATCGTTCCATCGCGCCGCATGGAATCGAGCGCCGAATTGATTGCGTCAAGCAACTGCGTGCTATCACCCCAGACGGCAATCGCATATGGATCATGAGTGAGTTGCTCCGCTCGCTGAAGAGTAGCATACTTGGGTAATAACTGAGCATCGCTAACGCCGTCGATGATCGCCGCATCCGCGTTCCCATTCAGCACATTTTGCAGCACATTGACCGTTGAGTCCGCATAAACAATCTTGATCTGATCGATCCGTCGAGCGAGAAAGCGCGCTTGAGAGTCGGAATCTGATCCATATTCAACGCTAAGAGCGTGCCCGGCCAAATCACTCGCTTGCTGAATTGGCGAATCGCTGCGCGTGATTAGCACGAGGCCTGCATCAAAGTACGAAGTGGAATATTGCCAATTGCCCAGCCGCGCCGGATCGATCACGAGTGCCGAGATCGTCGCGTCGGCTTGACCGACTTTCAGCACGTCGTACAAACCGTCAAAACTCACACTAACGAATTGCGCCTGCACCTCGATTCGCCGTGCCACTTCATTAGCGATATCAACATCCACACCATAAAAATCATCGTGGCTGCCCAGTCCATCGAATGGCATGTAGCTAGCATCGATCGCGAAGCGCAAAACGTGATCGCGCTGCACGCGTGCCCACGCCTGATCGGGTTTGCGATTGAACCATGCGGCGACATCCGGCACAAGCCACAAAAGTGCCAATGCAGTTGCCAATAATAAGATCAATTGTTTCGTAGTGCGTGGTGCGCAGTGCGGTGTTGTCATTGAAAATTGGTCGTTGTTGCGCGTAGACTTTTTCTCTTTCAGTAAAACATCAGGATGAATTTGCGCGCGCATCGATCTGCCTATGCGAATGCGCCTTTGCTTTTATTTGGCTTTAGCAATTCGCGATTAGCCATTTGTTCATTTATCATTTTGCATTTGTCATTGCTCTGCGCACTTCATCATAAATTGGTTTCGCCTGAAAATCATCTGTAACGAATGTCCAGTTGTCTTGATACGTGCGAGTGTCCTGCGGATACCGAAACGCCCACATGGCGACCATCGAGATCCAATCAGTTTGTTGCGCCCATTGATAACCTTGCAACGTATATTGAATGCGCTGCGCGGGTGTAACGGCCTTATTCCAACGCAGACTATCGTTCCAGCCCGCCTCGGTGATGTAGACTTGTTTGCTCGCATCACCATTGTCGATCATGATCTGCCGCAGCAATTCGACGCGCCGAAAGTTGACCTGACTCGGATCGGGTGCAGCCTCCAGCGGAGACTGTAAGCCGTAAGCATGTGCGGCTAATGCATCGAAATAATTTTGCGTGCCCGCCTCGTACATTTTTTGCAAATAGATCAAATCGTTCAGACCCGCCGGACTACCGATCGGTTCCAGCGTCGGCGCGAGCGCGCCCGCCAACACCATCACATTCGGATCGGCGGCCTTCGCGCGCCGATAAGCGATCTTCAACAGATCGACATAGCCCTGCGGATCGACCGGCTGCAATCCCCATTCGTAACTAAGATTCGGTTCATTCAAAATGATAATGTGCTGTACTCGATCTTTGTACCGCTGAACAAAATCATATACAAAATCGCCGAAGGCTTGATAATGATCGCGGTCAAGGTAAGTGAAAGTTGTTTCGCGTTTACGCGGATCGGGCCGCGCCCAGGCGGGTACCAAACCCAAACGCGCGATGACCGTCAAGCCGTGAGCCTGGGCTTGATCGATCACTTCATCGGCATGTTCCCAGGCGAATGAGCCTCGATTAGGTTCAAGATACGCCCACGGAAAAAATTCGACAATCCACGGCGCGCCCATGTCGTGCACCATCTGCAGCGTCCGATCGATTTTCCACGGAGCGGCTTCGTCCGTGAGGCGCGTATGAATTCCGACTTTAGGGTTGCTGGTGACAACGGTTTGCCGCGGGCCGATCGCGATCAGTGGCCCGCCCGGCCATTGCGCAGCTAGCAGCCAGAAGAAGATCAGCAGTATGCGTGTGACGTAGTTGAATTGAATTGATCGCCTGATCATGAAAGAGATTTCGGCCATTCCCAACGCCCTTAGGCGTTGGTGGCCCGCCAGGCGTCGCTCGCTTCGTTTACTCGAAATGAAAGTGAGCAGAAACAAAATTCCCACGGATGGAAGCTGACACAGATATTTTATCCATGTTTACTTTCAGCCGTGGGAACAAAAAGCAAGTGACTGAGCTTATTCTTCAGCTAAACCGGAGATCTTCTGCAGCAAGCCCATCAATCCAATACCAACCTGCAGAGCCGATCGAGACTGCACACGCGGCCGTCCCTTGCGCGTTGCACCGGCCGCTTCACCAGAGCGAATGAACATCATCGCCGCCACTACCCCGGCAATGCCGCCTAATATTCCACCGACGATCATCGTGCGAGTCTTCCAGTCGTTTGATCCCATAAGGCTCCTCACTAGTCACCAAGCAAACACTCAGGCTTGCTCTTAATATCGATCATGCTTTGCTAAATCACTGATCTGTCGCAGCAAACTAATGATCGTCAGCGCAAACGGCAGCAATATCGGCAGAGAAAATTGAATGCCTTTGGGTTCACGCTGGCGATCGCGTTCTCGCGCAGCTTTATCAGCATCAGCAAACAATCGGCCTGCGATCACGCCGAGAATCGCACCCAGTATCCCGCCGATCACGTAGATCGATGTTTTCCAATCATCCGAATTGTTTCGATCGCTCTGGTTCATGACCTCGTTCGCTCGCGCCGCAGACCGCGCAGAAAAACTTGGATTCGCACCCAACGCATTTCGAGCGCGATAAACGGCTGGACGATCCGCTGCCCAACTCGATCGACCTTCTGCTCGACCTCGCGCATCGATCGATGGGCAGACTGTAATTTAGGCCGCAAATTTTTATTGGCTTTGCCGGCCAGCCACACACTGCCGAACAAGATCGCCATCGGGATCAGCAGGCAGAGCATCACCGGAAAGATCAAGATGATGAGCGACACATCGCGCAGAGCAGGTACCATGGTTGCTGTACATTATAGCGCAAGAAAAATTATCCGCAATCATCGAACAAAAAGCGGAGGCGGCTCCCATGCCGCCGGATTCGGGCGTGGGAGCCCGAACCGCGAAGAAGTCATCCGCAATCATCATAGGATTTGTTATCGATCGACAGGTTCGGTTTCCAGATCAAGAACGTGACATCGAAATGCTCGCACTGTTTATCAGCCTGCTGAACGGTGTACGATCGCTGCAACGCGACTCCGGCCTGCGTTCGATCGTTGATCGACCACAAGCGCAAGTCCGTGCCCAAAGCCGACGTGGCTAATTCGCCGCGTGAGACAAGACCAATCGCCAGAAAGAAGAAGCAACCGACGCATACGACCATCATTGCCAAACCGATCGGCCCGATCCATTTTAGGCGTTCTCTGAATTTGGACGAAGTCACTGGTACTGATTCAGTCACGATCGCGCTTCTTTCAGAATCGACACAACTCAACTGGTCAGTCTTACAATCAGCGCAATTCCCAACGCCGCTAACAACAACCAAATGGCAATGATCGCAATTGCAGCAACTCGATTGACCGGCTTACCCTGATCGATGTTCGTTTTCGCCTTCTCTCGATACTCGCTCATCACGGATGCCGGGATCATTTTGAGCGCGATCGCGACGCCCAACGGAACGATGATCAAGTCGTCCACATATCCCAAGATTGGAATGAAATCGGGAATCAAGTCGATCGGACTGAACGCATATCCGACCACACAAGCCGCGAAAATTCTGGCGAACCGTGGAACTCTTGGATCATGATAGGCCAAATAAATGGCATAGACCTCGATCTTCAGCTGCCGGGCATGTTGTTTCCATTTGTCAATCCACGCGTTTGCCACACCGATCGACTCAGCTCACCGAGATCGAACCCACGCCGCCTTCAGATCGAATATCGATCTTGTTCGCCGTAGAATCATAATCGGGCGATTGGTAATAATCGCCGCTGCGCGGGAAGCGCCGCTGATCGATGTTGCTCGAGCCAAGTCCCATCGTCGAGCGAATGCGTGCCGCGACACCGTCGGGGACAGTCAAACGCACCGAGGCTGCGCCGGATTCAACGCGCACGTTCGTCATCCCAGCCGCTTTTGGCAAATGAATCAGCGTGCTGCTAGCGCCCGTTTTCAAAACGAGGTCGGTCACTTTAAGATCGGATAAATCAAAATCGCTCTGCGCCGCGCCAACATCGACTCTCAACGATAGTGGCACATCGCGCGTCAGACCGACTCGCCAGTTAAAGCCGTGCCAACCCCAACCCCAAATCCAACCACCATTCTCGGATCGAAGTCGAACGCGTCCAGCCGGCGTGGCATCGTAACGCACACCGCCTTCGTACGTTCCGGCGACGAGCTTGCCGGGCGCCGCCGGGCCGATCGAGAGTTGGCCTGCCCCAAAATCGATCTTCACATCGGCTTGAGTGGCTGAACCCAAATCAATCGACAAGTTTTGTGAATCATCCTTGCCGCGCGGCCAGATCGATCCGATCAAAATCTCCAGACCAAACAAGATCAAGATCACCGGCCAAAAGCGGCTGATGAATTCGCCTACATCTGGAATCACTCGAAAGTTTGCCAGTAAAAACAAGACGCCTAAAGTGATCAACACCAACGGCCAGACAATCGATCCACGACGAACCATGCTGCACGCTCCTGTTCACCCGCTACGCCGATCGCTTCAGCGCAGGCGATAAGATTATTGATTGCTGCTCCAGTCGCGCACGCTGGCTTCCAAATCTGCGAACTGGGACTCGTCGGACACTTCGGCCAAGGCCGGATCAGTTGAACCGAGCACATACAGAAATTCGCGCCGCTCGCCCGCTTGTACATCGCCGCCGATAAATTGCGCCCCCAACAAAATCCAGCCGCGCTGCAATAAATCATTCACCGCGTTGACGATCTCGTATGAGCTGTAACCCGATCGGAGCTCGCGCACGACTTTAATACCGGCATACGGCGAAGGAATTTTGCGTGCGGCTGTTTTCTTTTTGGGAGGTGTTCGTCGCTGCGTTTTTGTGCGGGCCATTAGTCAACTCCTTAGAGTATTTCGATCTGCCAATCGACCAGCTGCACATCCGGTCGATTCAGTTCGATCCAGCTTACTGCATGATTCAAAACCTGCTCGGCCTGAGCCGCAGCATTGGACACACACGCAATTGCAATCATCGACTCTTGCCAACTGTCCTGCTGATCGATCTCGGCGGCCGACACATTGAATTCTCTATGCAGGCGGGCCAACAATGGTTTGAGCGCGGCGCGTTTACCCTTTAGCGATCCATTAGCAGGCAAATGCAGTCGAATGGTGCAGACGCCGACAATCATGCTTGAGATTCTAACATGCTAGAAGTGAAAAGTGAAGCAAGGAAGATAATGAATAATGAGTGATGAGTAATACGGATTTGCTTATCGGTCGTCACATTCGATACGTCCATG
>JBGQGR010000215.1:0-5808 GCA_041497495.1 Anaerolineae bacterium
AGAAGGCGAGGCGCATGTTCTCCAATACTTCGGCTTCGGGTCGAGCGAACTTGCCTTTGATGCGCGATCGAGGTATCGCATTCAGCAACGCTTGAAGCAACGCCTTGAACGTCGCGTCGTTTTTGAGGCCGGACTTGCGCAGGAACACATCACACGCGCCCGATCCGTCTTCTTCATAGACCATCATCGCCGTATGAACCGCATCGATCAGATGTGGAAACGAAGTCACTTCATCATCGACCACGCCCTTGCGCCGACGCTGCACCGGTGTCTGCATGATGACGTAAGAACCTCTCTTAGAAATGAGCCGATTGGTCTTCATTAATTCTTTGTCAAGATCGAGGCCGAGCGCAATGGCGAGTTTGCGCGCTTCGTCATACGGGAACTGTTCCGCGCCGAACGCATCCCACGCCATGATGTACCAATCCGTCACCGGATCGAACTGCACTTCGCGGCCCAGCAGCAAGCGCTGTTTCTGCAGCCGCACCACTTCTTCGCGCGCCAGATCGAGCGCCGTTTCAGGCCGCAGCGGTTTGGGCTGGCCCGTCTTGGGATCGACTTCACTGGTCAATACCGGCCAGTGTTCCGAGATGATACTCAGCGTTGGGCCGAAGACGCTGATGTATAGATCGACACCGCTGATGCCCATGGCCGCAAACTCAGCAGCCTTCGCACGTGCCGTCTCTCGCACTTTCGATTGCAGATCATCCCACCAGACCGACTCGGTTGCTACGGTGTCGCGCTTGCGACAGACTAACAAAATGGTCGATGAAGCTGCATTCTTCTTGGCTTGATGGAGGCTGTTTTCGCTTTCAGTATGAACGGGCCACGAGGCTTTGATGGTGAAACCCGCGCCGATGAGAGCCGACGCAAGTGTATCCCACGCTTCAACTTTCTTGTGCGTGAACATGACAGTGAGCACACCCTCAGGACGTAAGACACGATACATTTCGCGGAAGGCTGCAGCCATCTTGCGTTCGTAATCCTGCTCAGCCAACTCCTTCTTCTTACGCCCCATGTCTTCAAAACGAGTAGGGTTAGCAACGGCTTCGTCGTCCTTGTTGGTTAGTTCGTCACGGAAAAATCCTGGAAACCAATGGCCGACGCTGCGCTTGAGCCAGATGTAGAAAAAGTCTGCCAGTTCCGCATACATGACATTATCCGAATATGGCGGATCGACTGTGATGTTGTAAACCGAATTGTCGGCAAGTGTCGCTAGCGTGTTAGCGCTACCTTGAGTGATGGCTAACTGTTCAATCGAGTGAGCGTCGTTAATAGACAAAGAGAGTTGACTTGGGGCAAGATATGTTGCCAATTCCTTATAGGCATCATGAACTTGGTCAATGCACCAAGGCATTAGATTAGCGGACGCATCAAATTCAGAATGACTCCAAACGAATGCGTAATCATGCCGATCAAAGACGCTCCGAATACCGCGGCTAGGGTCAAAGCGGCAATGATGATTGTTGTAAATTACCGCCTTGTCTAGCATTAAACCAAGATACGTCTCGACAGCAGCTTGTCTTCGCAGGTCAAGGGCTTCACGGATTTCTTTGCGGACTTCGTCGAGCGTTTCGAGAATGACCATCAACGCGAATATTTGTCGAGGTGCAAATGCCTCATACCAATAATGTTCGCCGTACCGATGCGGTTCGCTCGTTTTGTTTCCTTCTGGAATTGATTCGCCAATCCAAAGTCCTTTTGCTTCCCATTCCTTCCGCTTCTTCACCAGCGCGGTTTCTGCACGTTTTACTGCATCCCAATCGGCTTGCGTTGGAGCGTGGAATTCAAATCCGCCGGTCTTTTTTAGCGCAATAGCGTAGAGCATTTGCCCCATGCGGCCAGCTTGTGCTTCGGCTTTAATGTAATCACCGTCAATCGTCTCACCTGTCCAGGGCGAGCGACCCACGCCGCGACTTATCGTTCCGACATCTGGTTTAGCTGATTTCACTTTTGCACCAGTGACGATTTCAAAGCGCGGTTCATTCATGCCATCTTCGGCAATCACCTTTACTGCCACAGGTTCACTGCCTGTGCGTAACCACCAATTCGGACTGAGCGGCACAGATTTGCCAGTCATTGGGCACGCAACGGTCCGCGCCCAGAGATACGCCGCGCCTTCTACGCCCGGCGGCAGTGGCGTAAAGTACGGTTTCAGTTTTGGCTTAACTAGTTCATACCAACGCTTGCCCCACTTGCGAATGTCATCGGCCAATGATGGTCCAAAGCGCGCAGGATAATCGAGTGTTGCCTTAAGGATGACAGCGGCCACTGGATTGAGATCGTTAGCAATTGTCGTGAAGCCATATCGTACTGCCTCGAACGGTATTGAGCCACCGCCAGCGAATGGGTCGAGTACACTTAATTCGCGCGACCCCCAAGTATGTTCTAACAAGTCGCCCATCGTTTGCAAGTCTTCGGCGGAAGGATTTACTTTAAAGGCACGGGCATGCCCATAAGGATTCGCAATCGATTCACCTTGTTGTTTTGCCCACTCCAACAACTTACGTGCCTTTGCCGGATCGCCAAAGATACCATTCAACTGCAGGAACCATTGATGATAGGTTTCTTCATTGGGAAACTTACTGTGTAAGTCAGCCGGCCAATCGGACGACCATTGCGGCAGAACACTGGCAAGGATTGCGGCGCGACTGGTGAGCAATGGACGGCGTGCCCACCACACATGCAGAAAGTACAACGGCGGCAGCGCGCTGCTTGCACCGCGTTCGCGCTTGCTTTCCGCGCCAATCGCTTCGATCGGCAGCCAGTGTTCGATGAGGAGAGAGGGAGAAGTCACAGATAGATATCCTATTGGAATAGTTGATTGATCGGACAGCCTAATAATGTTAGACCAGCACGTTTCGTCATTGGCCGTTTTCCAGCGTCACGCGTTCGAGCAGTTTCAAGGCTTCGACTAGATCGGGTTTCATGCCTAATCGATCAAACCAATCCACGGCTTCTTGCATATGTCGCAGCGAAGATTCATCTTCACCCAGCGCTTCCTCGGCTAAAGCCAAACGGTATTTAAGGGTGGCCAGATAGGCCTTAGTGCCATATTGCTCGAAAAACTCCAAACTCTTGAGGCACAATTCTTTTGCCTCTTGCGGTCGCCCCAAATAATAGGCAATGATCGCTAAATGCCCCCAGGTACTCCGCGCTAATGACTCATCTCTTGGCGTCTGTTCGACGCGCCTTTCAAACCAATCTTTGACTGCTGAAAAGTATCTCCATGCTGCGTTCCAATCATGCGTATCACGCGCCAGTTTGCCATAGGTCGTGTTGATCAACGCTTTAAGATCGCCGATGCCTAGTTCCTCAGCAATACGCCAGGCTTGATCGTTAAACTCTTTCGCTGCCTCATAGTTCCCACGTTTACGATAGATCGTGCTCAAGTGTTGCAGAGAGACGCTTTGTCCAACCTGATTGTGAACCAATTGATACTGCGTTAGGCATTCACGAAACAATTCTTCCGCCCGATCGTATTCACCTTTTTGGCCCACCACCCAACCCATCATACTCGACAAACGGGCGATGGCAATCGAATTTTGAACAGATACAGCTAGACCATGTGCACGGCCACAAATTTCCAAAATGTCATTCCATCGCCCACGGACTTCCAAATAATCGTAAGCTGCCTTGGCTAGGGCAAAAACGTCTTCGGATGTTCCGTGCAAAAAACACCACTCAATGGCATCTAAGATATTTTCGCCCTCATCGTAAAACGCATAACTGCGATACCGCCAGTAATATTCAGTGTCAGCACCCTTGGTAATTTCTTCCAAATAATCAATCCAGCGTCGGCGCAGTTGGGCTTCAACTTGCGGATCGCTCGTCAGTTCACCAAAAGCAAACGTGCGCGTGAGCGGCAGAAACGCAAATCGATCGCGGTTCTTATTGACCAGCGACAGTCGTTCCAATTGAACCAACCCATCATCTCGATCGGCGGCTGACAGATCGGCGATGGTGCCTAAGGCCTGCCGGCCCGCATCGTCGGCAAAGATCGCCAGCGCCATCAGCAAGCGGTGAGCCGGCTTGCCCCGAATCAGTTCGACCGCGCCGCTGAAACAGTAGCGCGCGATGTCACCCTGCGCATTGCCGATCCGACGAAAGACAGAATCGATGTCATTGCCGAAGCCCATCTGCGCGATACTCCACACGATCGCCAGCGGCACACCACCGGTTCGCTCGTACAACCGATCGGCTTCAGCGGCCTTAAAGGTGACGCCCTTCTTGTTGCACTCCTGCGCGATCAAACTCAATGCATCCGCGCGCGGCAGTTCTTTCAATCGAACCGGGTAGGCCACATCGATCCGATAACGGGTGGTCACAATACATTTAGTCGGCGACGGCAGTTCGCGCAGGAACGCGTTGACCTGCTCGTCGTCGATCGTTTCCATGTTGTCGATGATCAGCAGCGTGCGCGTCTGCGTCAACGCGCGATTGACCAACGCGGTTTGTTCTTCGGGACTGGCATGCGTAATTTCCTCACGCTCCAGCACCACCGAGATCGCCGTGTAAATATCGCTGAGCGTGCGAGTCACTTGCTGGCGCGGCAGAATGCCATCGGCGGTGAGGGTCACCGCTTTGGCTGAAGTCCAAATGATTGCTTTGAAGCGTTGCTCTTCAGGCAACTCATTGAAGCCACGCAGATACTCATGCGCGATTTCCAATGCCAGTGTTGATTTGCCGATCCCGCCAATTCCATCGATGACGATAACCCACGCGCGTTCAGTTGGGGATAAGAGTGTGCGCAAGCGGGCCAGTTCGGCTTCGCGTCCGACAAAGCGCACGTAATCCGGATGGGGCAAATTGTGGAAGACCAGCGGCGGTGATTGAAGCGCCAGTGGCGATTGCGCGCCCTGCAATTGATACTGCTGGGCCATGCCATGCGCGAGTGCCAACATCGTTTGCTGTAAGTCGGTGCGCATGCCCTGCACTTCATGTAGCATCGCATCGGCCTTCTCGATCGAGATACGCTGCATCTGCAATTCGTAAATCGGGCGCAGTTCCGGCAAGTGCCAGACCTCTTCAGCCAAGCACCGCAGAAAGAAACTCACCGCTTTATCCACGCGTTCGCGGTTGCGTCGCTCCGGAAACACATCATCGAATTTTTGCGCGACCGTTTCCCAATCTTTGGCTTCGTATCGACCTGGGCGTTGAAGGATCGTCACCAATGCTTGACGAACGCTCTTCGCTTGCCAGAAATTTCCATCCGCCGAAATTGCTGCCACGAGGTCTTCATCTTGCGAAGTATATTCTTCGACGAAACGTTTCGCCGCGCGCGCCAGACCCGCATCGATCGCCCGCTGAAAATCCCCATCGGATTTCAGTTGTTTGATTTTCTTGCCGAACTCATCGCTGACGGTCTTATCGGCCAGCTTACCCAGAAAGTCGAGGACATTGTCGAGGATCTGACGCCTGGCAGTCGTGGGAATCCAACTGAAGGGATCGATTTGGATGAGGGGCATTAAGGGATATTCTCCACTGTAGGGCTATTCGTACGGCAATCGGACAACGATCTATTTTAGGGAAGTGAGTCAAGCTTTGTCGGTGTTACTAGATTCGGCAGCCCTACCACTGATATTTTTTGCAGGGTGAGTGATCCATCATTGCCTTGTTGAGTGTATATCAACTCGGTTGGACTGCTCCAGCGCATTGATGTCACCAAGTTGCCGCCTGTGGTTAAACGATAGACAGTGGATCGTTGCACGCCGGACACAAACAATTCTACTGACAATGGCTTATCTGCCGCTGTGCGTCCCAGAAACGCGAGCCACACGGTATCTGATGACCATTGCGGAGGGGTAG
>JBGQGR010000216.1:0-5762 GCA_041497495.1 Anaerolineae bacterium
AAATATACGACCACAAAAGAGAACTACAAGATAACGAACACACTATACAAACACGACCAACTAACCATCAAACATCACGCGCCGATCAGTGCCGCCACGTCGATATGCGCCTGCAGCTGCGCAAGGACATCGGTAGCCAATCCTTGGTGCTGGCGCACGCGTTCTAGCAGTGGCTCATCCAGCACGTGATACAGCTGCACGTCGGGCAGCAGCTCGGCGCACAGTCGTTTGAACACATCGACTAGCGGCGGAACCGTATGGATGAGGACTAAACGATCGGGCATGAGCGGATCTTTCTGCTCACTGTAGCACTTGCCTGGCGCGCGTCGCCGCCGACGCCGCATCAGGCGCAAAAATGTCGGCCCCAATTTCAGCTGCATATTGTTCCGTGATGGGCGCACCACCGATCATCACCTTGACTCGGTCGCGCAGGCCAGCCTCTTTCAATGCTTCAATCATCGATTTCATCTTCGGCATTGTTGTCGTCAGCAGCGCTGAGCAACCGACTATATCCGGCTGGTGCTCTTTGACTGCGTCTACAAATTTCTGCGGCGAGACGTCGGCGCCCAGGTCGATAATCTCAAAACCCGCGCCTTCCAACATCATGCCGACCAGGTTCTTGCCGATGTCGTGCAAGTCGCCTTGAACGGTGCCGATGACAACTTTGCCAACCGCCTGTATGTGGGCGGCTGCCAGCTGCGGTCGCAACCATTCGAGGCCGCTTTTCATCGCGCGCGCCGCAACGAGCATTTCCGGCACATAGAACTCACCGCTCTCAAACAGCTGCCCGACTTCCGTCATCGCCGAGATCAGTCCTTCGTTCATAATCTTTTCCGGCGGCAGACCAGCACGAATCGCTTGTTTGACCAAATCTTCCACTTCGGCGGAGTTGCCGTCGATGACATTCTGCCTGAGATCATTCAATACGCTCATGTTTTCCTCCGAGTTATGAAATCGTCTAGATTACCAGCGGGTACGTCCCAAACTTGCGCGTCGCCTCAGCCATCGCGAGGATATTTTGCGGCGGCACATCGGGCTGAATATTGTGAACCGAGCCCACGACAAAGCCGCCTCGCGGCCCTAAGTCACGAATGCGCGTGCGCACTTCGGCTTCGACTTCTGCCACCGTGCCGTTGGGCAGGACGTGCTGAGTATCGATCCCGCCCCAGAAGGTGACTTTGTCGCCATAGCGGGCCTTCAGGGCGGCCGTATCACCCAAGGCTGAGACTTGCACGGGATTAAGAATCTCGACGCCGATTTCGGCCAGGTCATCGATCAAGCCGGCCACATTGCCACAGCTGTGATAGAAGATCTTGGCTTCCGTCTTGGACTTGACGAAGTCAAAATACTTTTTATAGAAGGGCTTGAGCAGCGTCCGATAGGTCTTGGGCGACATTAACAAACCTTTTTGCGTCGCTAGATCATCGGCGGCGCGGAAGACGTGGATATACGGGCCGGCGATATCGAGAAAGCGTCCCGTGCCCGCAAAGTTGATCTCCTGCAGCTTCTCCATGAGCGCCGACACGAATTTGGGATTGCCGGCCAGGTCCATCAACATTTGCTGGTAACCCCGCAGCATGTAGCCCAATTCCCAAAAGCTCTTGAAACCGCCATCGGCCATCAAAGCATAGTCGGTATCTTCATACAGCGTTTTTACTTCATCAGCCAGTCCAGCCGTGTAGCCAGGATCCAACGGATCGGGCCACGGATAGCGATCCAAATCTTCGATGCTCGCTTCCGCCAGAGGATTGCGCGCGACTTCCCAGTAATAGCAGTTGTCGCCGTAGAAGGCTTGCCGCCAGGTGATGCCCCACACATCGATGAAGGTGCCCGGCTCTGACGGCGGCGGCGTCCAGTGCGCCGGGCCTTTGATGCCCACCGGGCGGCAATCGCTGCCCAGGCGCTTCATCACCTCTTCGTCCAGCCGCGCAAGACGAAAGGCTTTGTTCATGATCCGGATCTCGCTGGAGACGCCCAGCTTCTGCTTGAATTTTTCGTAGCCCTCCACCACAATCGTCGTGCTGGAACCGCCGCCGATGTCGAGCGGAACTCGATCGGGTTCCTGGTGATTAAGGGTCGTCCATACTCGTTCGCGCGAAGTCATTTCAGCCATGATGTTCTCCTTTCAAGTTTATGAAGTCAACACAACGGGCAACGCTGCCAGCCCGCGCCGATCGCCGCGCGTCTTCCACGCGACAATTGTTTGCGGCGCAACGTGATATTCGGGGACGCGTCGCGTAAATTCTTCCAGTGTCACCTGCATCTCCAGCCGGGCGACCGGTGCGCCGAGGCAGAGATGAATACCTGCGCCAAAGGCTACGTGAGGATTGGGCGTTCGATCGAGCACACACTGTTCCGGATCGGAGAACACCGTAGGATCATGGTTGGCCGAACCGAAGCTTAACGCCACCACATCCATCTGCTTGATCGTCTGTCCGTGCAGTTCCACAGCATACGTGGCATTCCGGCCAAAGATCTGAATGGGCGAGATGTAGCGCAGAAATTCTTCGACCGCCGATGAGATCAGCTGCGGCTACGCGGCCAACTGCTGATAATCGGCCGGGCCCTCGGCCAGATAATAGAGCATGACACTCATCGCATCGGCCGTAGTCTCAAAGCCGGCGCCGAACAAAACGGTGCAGAACGAGTGCAGTTCTTTGTCGGTTAGAAGATGACCATCCACTTCAGACTCGATCAGCATGCTGATAAAGTCGCCACACGGTTCTCGCCGGCGCGCAGCGATGAGCTCGTCGATGTAGCGCCCGAACTCGGCGCTGGCCTGTGCAGCGCCAGCTCGATCGTACACATCAAACATCTGCCGGATCCATGCCACCCATTTGCCGGAGTCGGCGCGCGGCAAGCCGGTAAATTCTGCTAACGTTCCGACCGAAAGCGGTATGGCATAATCGGTGACCAGATCGCCGCCAACCTGCGCGATCAGCCGATCAACCAGCCCAGCGGCAATCGCGGCAACTTTGGGGCGCAGCTCCGTGATGCGCGCATTCGAGAAGACGGGCTGCACCAACGCCCGATACCTTGAATGCTGCGGTGGATCGAGCTCGATCGGCAGCATCGGTTCGGTGCGAGGCGTAATAATGGGAATAGCCGTCACACCGACCACGCTTGACGTGAACGTGCGCCAATCCAGCGCGGCTTGCTTAACATCCTCATGCCGTGTCAGCAACCAGAAGCCGTCATAGCGCTGGCTGTGCATGACCGGACATTGATCTCGCAGTTGCTGGTACGCCGGATAAGGATCCGCGACAAATGCTGGATCGTGAATGTCGAGATCATCGGGTGGTGCAGAAGAGATCGTCTCAGGTTCTTGATCTGGCATCGAAACACCACTTATTTCCGATTATACTTTGCTGCAATCACTTAATCGCGCCCAGCGTCAGGCCGCGCACCAGATAGCGTTGAACCAGCATGACGAGCACAAAGATCGGCGCCATCGCCGCGAGCGACAACACGCCGGCTTGCCCCCATAATACCGCCTGAGTGCCAAACAGGTTATTCATCGCAACCGGTAGCGTGGCGACTTTCGTACCGGTGAGGACAAGCGCAAAGAGAAATTCATTCCAGATGAAAATGAATGTAAAGATACCGGTCGCCACCAAACCGCCCGCCGTTAAGGGGACTACGATCGAGCGGAGGACACGCAGCCGCGAAGCTCCATCCACGAAGGCGCTTTCTTCTACTTCGACCGGCACGTCCTTGAAATAGCTACGCATCATCCAAATAACATATGGCAAATTAAACATCGCATACAACAGAATCAAACCATGATAGGTGTCGATCCAGTGCAGTGAGCGGTATACCAGAAAAACCGGAATGACAATCGCGATGGGCGGAAGAAATCGCTGGGATAGGATCCAGAAAGAGAAGTTGCGTCCGCCGGTATTAAAACGCGCTAAGCTGTAAGCCGCCGGAACGCCCAGGAGCAGAGCAAGGAACGTGGCACCGCTGGTCACGATCAGGCTATTTGCCAGGGCCAGAATGCTTTTGTTTTGAATCGCCTCTGCAAACTGGCTGAGGCTAAACGTGGACGGAATATAAATCGGCGGAGAATGAAAAATTTCGTCCCCCGTTCTGAAAGCCATGCTGGCAATCCAATAAATCGGGAATAGAAAAAAGACGAGCGCTGCCGCGACAACAAAATAACGGAACAGATAGCCGAACACACGCGAGTTAGCAAGGCGTTGACGCTTCTGGGTCAAGGTAGGAGCTAAGTCTGTCATGGTTTTAGTCTGTTTCTTTGCTAATGCGGCGCAAGAGCAGTGTCAGCAAGACCGCAAACAAGATGAGGATGATATACGATGCAGCAGCGGTGTAGCCTAAACGGAAATTCTTGAAACCGAGAATATACATATATAAAGAAGCCGTCTCGGTCGTCGTGCCGGGACCACCGCCCGTGAGCGGCACGATGATGTCGAAGAGTTTGAAGATGTCGAGCGCCCGAAAAAGAATGGCGACGATGACCACCGGGCGAATAACGGGCAGTGTGATCCGCGTAAAGATCTGCCAGGCCGATGCGCCGTCGACGGAGGCTGCTTCAAGCAGTTCAGGACTGACGGCCGTGAGCCCAGCCAACATGACCAGGAACATAAATGGCGTCCACTGCCAGATCTCAGTCAAGAGCACAGCCGGATAGACTGTTTGTAAATTAACCAACCAGACAATTGGTGTCGGTTGGTTACGTATCAAACTCAGGATATGGTCAATAGGTCCATAAGAGGCATCATAAAGCATCCGCCAGGTAAAACCTACGACGATCGGCGACACGACCGCCGGTAGAATCAACAGCGGCGTGATAAAACGTTTACCGGGGAGATGGCCGACCAGTGTTTGCGCCAGCCCCAGTCCTAACAACGTTTCGACCGTGACACCACAGACCATGAAAATGGCGGTGTTGCGCAGTGCTCCCAACATTCGTTGATCGCCCAGCACATCGCCATAGTTCATTAGCCCTTTGAATTGCTGGACCGGGTCTTGTAAATTCCAATTCGTAAAACTAATGCCGAGGGAATACAACAGAGGAATGAGCCCCAGTCCCAATAGCAGAATCACGGCGGGTAGAACGAGTAGCACCGGCATGCGTCGCTCGAACCAGGCACTGAGGCGAGCCGTTCGGGTTGTCGTCGGCGGGGTTGTTGTTAGTGTCTGAGCCATCTTAGTCATCGCAATCCCTTGGGGTTGAGTCGGGCTCTTATCCAAGCGCCCGACTCAACGTCTGGAGAAATGCAGATTCTTGAGTCGCTAAACAAGTGTCAAGCGAGTCGTCGAACGATCTGTCATACCCGCTCGTCACGTAAATTAGCGAAATTTATTTGGGATAAGCGTTTACGCCTCGGGCTTTGACCCAGTCCTGATACGCCGCCTTCTGCTTGTCAACACCGACCCGTGCTGTGATCGCATCCCAATCGGCTGCGGCTTTATCCAACGCCGCTTTGGGATCGCCGCCACCCATGACGGTGGTTACCGCTTTATCCAGCGCATCTTCATACTCACGCGCCGCGGGCAGTGCCAGATCGGCCAAGCCCGCTTCGCCGGCGGCTTTCAGCGTGTCCAGATAATCTTTCGCTGTCGGCCACAAGGTTTGATACAGCGGATCAGAATAGTGCGACAGGCGATACGGATCGCGCAGCGCGAAGGGCAGCTTTACACGATCTAGGCTGATCTCACGACTCTGTAACCACTGGATGAAGAGATAAGCAGCTTCTTTGTTCTTGCTGTCCGCCGAAACGCCGAGGTTAAAAGCGCCC
>JBGQGR010000217.1:0-5762 GCA_041497495.1 Anaerolineae bacterium
CGCAGATTCAATTCGATGGGCACGAACATGAGGGCCAGTTCTTTAGCCGCATCATGATACAAAAACGGCGAGGCCAGCGCGCCGCTATTCTTGCAGTTGGGACAGCTGAAGGCGTTGAGCCGTCCCGACAAGAGCTGACTTTTCAACTCTGGCTCTTGATCGACATCGACGACCTGCCGGACTTTGATGGTGATACGCTGACGACAAAATGGGCAAGCGATGGTGGTCGCAACGGGCGGAAAGGGCATGATTGATTTCTGTTTCCTAATATTGGATTTTGTAGTGGCAGTCAGCTGACTGCCTGGGCGAGCGGCCGCTCACCCCTACAATTCTTCATTCTCTCGGTAGCGTAAACGAAAAAGCAGAGCCGTGATCGGGTGTGCTTTCCAACCAAATGCGGCCGCGATGGGCTTCGACAACCGCTTTGGTGAGATATAAGCCCAGTCCACTGCCCTGCGTGCGGCGCGTCAACGCATTATCGACGCGATAGAATTGATCGAAGATATGCGCCTGCTCTTCCGGCGGAATGCCCACACCCTGATCGGCCACGGTGATGATCACTTCGCGCGGCTGCACGCGGCCCGATACGCGAATCGGTGTGCCGACTGGTGAATACTTGACGGCATTGGTGATTAAGTTGTTCAGCACCTGCTCGATGCGATCCGCATCTGCCGGAACGACGGGAAAGTCTGGTGGAAAGTCGATGGTGAGTTGATGCGACGGCGCTTGAACTTGCAATTTTTCGACGACGTGCGCGGCCAGCTGATTCAACGCCACATCGCCGATATTGAGTTTCAACGCACCGGCTTGCAACCGCGAGGCATCCAGCAGATTATCGATCAACTGCGTGAGCCGATCTGCTTCTTCTTCAATGACGCCCGCGCTGTCTCGAACGGTCTTCTGATTCCAGCGGGCATCTTCACGCCGCAGCGTACCCGCATAGCCCTTGATCAAAGCCACGGGCGTTTTCAATTCGTGCGAGATGACGGAGATGAAAGTATTTTTGAGATCGTCGGCTTCGCGCAGATGGGTCATATCGCGCACGTTGGCGATGATGTTGACCAATTGTCGATCGGGGCTAAACAGCGCAGCATAGGTGATGCCGACCGGCACATGCGAACCATTTCGACGACGCAGATCGCCTTCCAGATACAGACTACTGTGACTATCAAGTGGCCAACCATTGGCTTCGGCTTCGCTCAACGTGACGCCCGCGATTTTGCGATTGATCGTCATCACTTGATCGTGCGGCAAGCCGATCGCTTGGGCGGCAGTCCAGCCGGTGAGCCGCGCCAATGCTCGATTGAAAACAGTGATGCGCTGTGACGGATCGAGAATCAGCACCCCGTCGGCGCTGGCTTCGATAATCGCATCCAGCCGCTGTTTCTCATGCGTGACTTGTTGATAGAGCTGAGCATTATGCACCGCAATCGCCGCTTGATCCGCAAAGGATTGCAGCAGCTGCCGATCGTTGTTGGAGAAAACGCCGCTGTAGCCGCGGAAAATATAAATCAAGCCGACGAGGTCAGCGCCCACCTTCATCGGAATGGCGACCGTCTGCTGCAAGCCCAGCCCGCCCGAACGTGCCACGGCGGTCACTTTGCGCTCCAAGTTCGGCACGCTCCAATTACCCGCGGCATCGCGCTCGGGCGCGTCAGCCCACAAGGGTGCGAATACCGTGAGCAGTTGAGTGGGAATGCCGTGACTGGCGCGCGGCGCAAATGAACCATCATCCAGCCGGAGAACGATCAAGCCGACATTGCTGGCTAGCAAATCGGCGGCCGCGTCCAGGATGCGGCGCAGCACCGAAGCGAGATCAAGCCGCTCGGTGAGTGCGCGGCTGATCTCCAATAAGTATTCGCGTTGTCGCACGCGATAATCGGTGAGCATGGGAAAATCGATCGGGTTGAGTGTCAACGCGCTGATTATAACATACTGGTTGATCAGCGCCCAGCGTTCAGCGATAAGTTAATCAGGAATCAGGGATCAAGGATTGTGGATTAGGGTTTAGTGATTGGATGATCAATTATGCATTGTGCACTGTGAAGTGTTAATTGATCTCGATCGGGCTCGAAGGATCGATCGGACTTTCCTGCAACCTGCAGGGCAGATCAGCTCGATCAGGCCGAAGATCGATCGAGCTCCATTGGATCGATCCAACGTTTTCGATCGATCTGAGCGCATTTTTGATGATTTCGCTTGACAACCCCTAGGGGATGTGGTAACCTTCCACGCGATTAAGAAAAGTAGGTCCGTTGTGAAGCCGAAGAAGCGAATCAAGTCTGTGACTGACGATTCGCGGGGAGCCGAAAGTGCCCGTAACCGAACCCAGCGGTCATTATTATCCCAATAGGATCGCCCGGATTTATTTGTTAGCGATGGAAGAGATCATGGGCAAGAACGATTTAAATGCCGTGCTGAACATGGCGAAACTCTCGCACCTCATCGACAATTACCCAGCCGACAACCTCGATAAAGAATTCGATTTCTCAGCTTACTCTTCACTCAATGGCGCGCTGGAAGAAATGTACGGCCCGCGCGGCGGACGCGGTTTAGCTTTGCGCGCCGGGCGCGCTTCATTTGCGCGCGGACTGCAAGGCTTCGGCGCGTTGGCCGGTGTCGGTGATTTGGCTTTCAAAGTGCTGCCACTGGGCGCCAAGCTGAAGATGGGGCTGCCGGCCATGGCCGGTATCTTCACGCAAGTCAGCGATCAGATCAGCCGCGTTGAAGAGAAGGACGATCACTTCGTGTATGTGATCGAACGCTGTCCGGTCTGCTGGGGCCGCCAATCCGATAAACCGGTGTGTCACGCCGCAGTCGGTCTATTGCAAGAGGGCCTGCGCTGGGTGAGCGGCGGCAAAGAGTTCCGCGTTGACGAGTTAACCTGCGTGGCGATGGGCGATAAAAACTGCACATTCGCCGTGTACAAAGAACCCATCGGTTAATTCGGGCGGGGCTGCCCTTATATCGATTGCTCAAAACCCGCTCGGCGGGTTTTGTTTTTCTGGCGCTAGGCTCGCATTGAGTTAAGAGTTGTTGGGGGGATTTTTATGCCCGGCACGCCGAACATTTTGATCATTGAAGATGATAAAGATACCGCCGAAATGCTCCTGGCCTATTTTGAGGCGCAGGGCTATCAAGTTGCTTCGGTGGCATGGGGGCAGGACGCGCTGCGCCTGGTCAAGAACGATCCGCTGCCCGATCTGATCCTGCTCGATATCCGTCTGCCCGATATGGATGGCTATGAAGTCTGCAAGCAGCTGCGCTCGCAACGGCGGACACATGAGATCCCGATTATTTTTCTGACCGAACGGCGCGAGCGCAGCGATAAGTTATCCGGCTTGGAACTGGGCGCGGTCGATTACATTACCAAACCGTTCGATATTCAGGAAGTGAAACTGCGGATCCGCAATGCGCTGGAGCATTCGAAGTACCAGACGCTGGTCGATCCCATTACCGGCTTATCCAACGAACAAATGGTAGATGACCAGCTGCGCTCTTTGATCGCGCGGCAAAATTGGGCGTTGATGCTGATCGGCGTCGGCGGGCTGGATGCGTTCGCCGATCGCTACGGCTTCGTCGCGCGCGATGATGTGCTGCGCGCCTTGTCGCTGGTGCTGAGCAATTCCAGCGCGGAAGGCCAAACCGATCCGGAGGCGACCTTCGTCGGACAAATGGGTGAAAACAATTTCGTGATCATTGCGGAGGCCAGCCGTTCGCGCGACTTGCAGGATCGTATCGTCGCGGGCTTGAAACAGGCCGTCAATTATTTTTACCCGGCCAAAGAACGCAGTGTCCCGCCGCAGCAGCGCCCGCCTTTGAACTTCATGCTCGGTGTGCTGACCGATCAAGATGGCCCGTTCGCCGATTACACCGCGCTGAAGTCAGCCGCGCTGAGTTCAATGAAGACGATATAAGAAAAGGATGAAGGATGAGGGATGAAAAAAGTAGGTAGCGGATTTTGATCGCAAGCCTCTGAGAAATCAGGGGCTTTTTGTTTATTTTGACTCTCGGCGGATCGATGCTACACTACTTGCACCTTCACTCTTAACTAACCAACGCAGATCGCGCCGAACATTGAAGGCTCAAGTGTTCTCCGCCTTTGATGCTTGGGGTCTCGCGCGAAACACGAAAGCAAAATTTGATTCTAGGAGTTAAATATGCTATCCAAATTTCTCAAGGGACTCCAAGGTAATAGGACAACACCTCTGAAGGCTGCGATCGATGAATGGACGCGGGCCATCGAAGCCGACCCGCAGAATGCTGAAGCCTACGTTGAACGAGGGACTGCTTACTATGAGAACCACGACTACGACCATGCCATCGCCGATACCACTCAGGCCATCTCTCTGAACCCACAGCACCCTAATGCATACAACATCCGCGCGATTGCAAACTACGCCAAAGGCGACTACGACCACGCCATCCCCGACTTCGATAAGATCATAGCCTTCGTTCCACAGTACGCGCTGGCCTATAACAATCGCGGCTTCTCCTACTACCACAAAGGCGACAACAAGAACGCCATCGCCGATCTGGAAAACGCTTTGAAGCTAGGTCTCGATCCATTCGGCGTTCAACAGGCACAAGCACAACTGGCAAAGATGATAGGGAACAAGGCGATCGATGAATACACTCAGGTCATTAACACTAATCCACAGAACGCTAAAGCCTACATCGACCGCGGGATCCTTTACTTCGAAACAGGCGACTCCGCTCACGCCATCGCTGACTTCGACCAAGCGATCGCGCTTGACCCGCAGGCTGCTAGAGCATACAACGAACGTGCTGCCGCCTATTTTGCTCAAGGAAATTTCAAGCGTGGGATGACCGACACCGACAAAGCACTAGAGATTCAACCCGATTATGCCTTTGCCTATAATAACCGCGGGCATGCTTATTTCGACAAACACGATTACGACCGGGCTATTGCCCAATTCGACAAAGCAATCGCTCTTGATCCACAGATGTTTCATGCCTACTACATTCGCGGACTTGCGTATGGCAAAACTGGAAAGCGAGACAAGGCTATCGCGGATTTGGAGAAGGCTTTGCAATCAGGCTTGAGTCCGGGCGACACACAACAGGCACAAGCACTTCTGGCAAAGTTAAAGAAGTAGCATCAAACCAAAATGATGAAGGATGAAGCCTCTGAGAAATCAGGGGCTTTTTATTTCCTTTGCTCATTGCGCATTGTTCATTGCTCATTGCTCATGTATAATTCCTCGCCATGAACTCATTTGTCGTGGTTCCCACCTATAATGAAGCGGACAACATTGCTAACTTTGTCGCTGAATTATTCAAGTTAAACACTCCCGAACTCAATGTCTTAATTGTCGATGATGAATCGCCGGACGGGACGGGCCAGATCGCTGACCAACTCGCCGCGCAATATCCCGATCGATTGTTCGTGCTGCATCGATCCGGCTTGCGCGGACTCGGTCGCGCGTACGTCGATGGCTTCCGCTCGGCGATCGAGCGTAGCGCAGAGCGCATCATTCAGATGGATGCGGACTTCTCACATTCGCCCAGTTACATTCCGCAGTTTTTGGAGAAGAGCGCTGAGTACGATGTGATCATCGGATCGAGATATGTTCCGGGCGGATCGCTTGATAAGCAATGGGAACAGGGCCGCGTGTTCTTATCAGCATGGGCGAACTTTTATGCGCGGACTATTCTGCGATTGAAAGTCCACGATGCGACGGCGGGCTATAAGTGCTGGACTCGATCGGCGTTGGAGAAGATCCAACTCGATCGAGTGC